>DASXAI010000251.1:0-2573 GCA_036406775.1 Acidimicrobiales bacterium | reverse complement strand
GGTGCTGGCGGGCGCGAGCGACCCCAGCATCGAGGGGGTGGAGGTGGTGGTGCGCCCGGCGTTGGCGGCCACTGCGGTCGACGTGCTCGAGGCCGACGGCTACCTCCTGGGCACGCCGGCCAACTTCGGGTACATGTCCGGTGCCCTCAAGCACTTCTTCGACAGCGTGTACTACCCGTGCCTGGCCGCGACCGTCCGCCGGCCGTACGCCCTCTACGTCCACGGCAACAACGACACGTCCGGCGCGGTGCGGGCGGTCGAGACCATCGTCAAAGGCCTCGGGTGGCGCCGCGCCCAGGCGCCGGTGACCGTCGAGGGCCGTCCCTCCATCGCCGACCTCGACTGCTGCCGTGAGCTCGGCGCCGCGGTCGCCGCCGGCCTCCTCCTCTAGCCCTCGAGCTGGGCGACGAGGGACTTGGGGGCGATGCAGCGGTAGGCGTCGGTGACGATCTCGGCGATCTCGTCCCAGTCGACGTCGACGTCGAGGCGGACGCCGAGCCAGCCGCGGTGGCCGACGTACGGCGGGCGGAAGAACCGGTCCGGCTCCTGCTGGACGAGCAGCGCCTGCACGCCGTCCGGGGCGGCGCACCAGAAGCCGAGGATGCCGTCGCCGTGGTGGTCGTCGACGTACATGACGATGGTCTTCTTGTCCCGCACGAACCACGCCGGCGACCCGTGGCTGAGCCGCTCGGTCACCTCGGGCAGCGCCAGGCAGATCGTCCGCAGCTTGACCAGCTGTCGCTTGTCCCGGGGAGGCATGCCGGGGAGTCTGCCCCGCGACGCGACCCGCGGGACCGGACGAGCCCTCGCCGTGCGAACATCGGCTCACCGATACGCTTCCCCTTGGGAGGTGAGCACTTGGTCGTCTTGTGGTTGGTGATCGCTCTGCTGCTTGTCGTCGTCGAGCTGAACCACATGGCGTTCTTTGCTCTCTTCGGCGCGGCGGGCGCCGCCGCGGCCGCCCTCGTCGCCCTGGCTGCGCCCACGGCCATCCCGCTCCAGATCATCGTGGCGGTGGTGGTCTCCTTCGGTGGGGTGTTCTTCGTGCGGCCCTACGTGAGTCGGGCCCTCCACAACCGGCGCACCGGCCACGTGACCAAGGGCGTGCACGGCGGTCTCGTCGGCCAGGAGGCCTTCACGCTCGACGCGGTCGGCGACGCCCACCATCCCGGGCACGTGCGCCTGGCCGGCGAGCGCTGGCTCGCAGTGAGCGGCGGCGGCCACCCGGTCGACGCCGGCGTCCGGGTGGTGGTCACGTCGGTGCAGGGGACGACGTTGGTGGTGTGGCCCCTCGACGCCCATGGCGGCGTCACGGCTCCGCCCCCGCAGCTCGATCAGGCGCCGGATGGCGCAGACAGGAGACAAGAGCAATGAGCTTCGGCGTGATCATCGCCCTCATCGTGTTGGGGGTGGTCGTCATCCTGGTGCTGATGGCCCTGCAACAGATGGTGAACATCGTCCAGCAGGGTCAGGTCGGCGTGGTCAAGCGGCTGGGCGAGTACAAGAAGACCCACGAGCCGGGGCTCGTGATCATCGCCCCCTTCGTCGACAACATCACCCGGGTCGACATGCGCGAGATCCCGCGCCCCGGCGACCGCCAAGAGGTGATCACCAAGGACAACGTCGTGGTGACCGTGAACGCCACGATCTTCACGCAGGTGGTCGACGCCATGCAGGCGTTGTTCAGCGTGGCCAACTTCGACATCGGCATCGACGCCCTCGCCCGCACCGCGCTGCGCTCGGTGATCGGCACCATGACGCTCGATCAGGCGCTGTCCGAGCGGGAGCACATCAACACCGAGGTCCAGCAGCAGATGGAGGTCGTCACCGACAAGTGGGGGATCCGCATCAGCCGCATCGAGATCGTCGAGATCTCGCCGCCGCCGAACATCCTCCAGGCGCTGGCCCTCCAGAAGCAGGCCGATCAGGAGAAGCGGGCCCGCATCCTCCAGTCCGAGGGCCAGCAGCAGTCGGCCATCAACGTCGCCTCAGGTGACGCCCAGGCGGCGGTCAAGGCGGCCGAAGGCCAGAAGCAGTCGGCCGTCCTCCGCGCCGAGGGCGCGCGGCAGGCGGCGATCCTCGAGGCCGAGGGCCGGGCCCAGGCGATCCAGACGGTGTACGGCGCGATCACGGCGGCGAACCCCAACTCGACCCTGGTCGCCATCCTCCAGCTCGAGGCGCTGTCCAAGTTCGCGGAGAGCGACAACTCCAAGATCGTCGTTCCCTACGAGGCCGCCGGCCTCATGGGCGCAGCGCAGATGCTCCGCGGCGTGCTCGACCGCGCCTCGCCCGACGGACCGCACCCTCGCTGACTAGCCGCCGAACGCGGCGATCACGTCGGCGGCGGCCTCGAGGGCGGCGGGGTCGTCGATGTCGGCCAGGCTCATGATCGCGGTCTGGACTCCGGCTTCGGCGAGGCCGCGGAAGCGGCCGATGTGGTCCTCGACGGTGCCGGCGTTGACCCGGACGGAGAACGCCTCGGGCGACATCGACGGCGTGCGCACCCGCTCGACCCGCTTGGTCAACGACTCGCGGTCGGGCGCGATCAGCGCGGTGGCGAGGTGGGTGACGGT
>DASXAI010000250.1:0-12355 GCA_036406775.1 Acidimicrobiales bacterium | reverse complement strand
GTACGCCGTCAGATGGGACCTCATCGAGAAGGCCCAGAAGTGCGTGCACCTGGTGTCGTTCTCGTTCATGCGTGACGACACCACCAGGCGACTGGCGGCATTGACAGCCGACAAGGTCCGCCAGGGCGTCGAGGTCAAGATGATCGTCGACGACGCTGCGCTCTACACCACGATGAGCCGCGACATCCTCAAGCAGATGTCGACTGCGGGCGCCGAGGTCCTCACCTACCAGAGCCCGCTGCGCTTCCTGCACATCAACTGGGGGAAGGGTCATCCGTTCCACCAGTTCGCCACCGACGTGAAGCTGGCGCTCAAGCGTCGCTTCCACGAGAAGTACATGATCGTCGACGGCCGGGAGGCCGTTCTCGGCGGCATGAACTGGGGCACCAAGTACGCCCTCGGCGGCACCGACCCGAAGTGGTGGCGCGACACCGACGTGCACCTCACCGGCCCCGTCGTCGCCGACATCGAACGCCGGTTCCTCACCGACGTCTTCGTCTACCGGGCCCAAGCCGAAGCGTGGCGGCGCCGGAAGGAAAAGGGCTTCGACCCGGTGACGTTCATCGAGGACGCCCACGACCAAGCCGACGCCTTCATGGCACAGCACGCCGCGACCTACTTCCCCCCGCTCGACCCGACGGGTCCGCACCGCATCCGCTACGTGAGCCACAAGCCGTGGGACGAGTCGGCGGTGCCGCTCACCAACGCCAGCCTGCAGCTCATCCGATCGGCGCGGCAGTCGATCTACTGGGGCTGTCACGGCGTGCGGCCGCCCCGCATGATGGCCGAGAACCTGGCCGAAGCGGCGGCCCGGGGCGTCGACGTTCACCTCATCACCAACTCGAAGAAGTCGTCGCGCAGCCTCATGGGAGACGGCTTGTTGGGCTGGATGTGGTGGGAGTGCAGTCACTACTTCCGGTGGCTGGTGCAGCACGGCATCCACGTGCACGAGTGGCAGTTGCCCGGCGCCTTCCACTCCAAGAACCTCGTGGTGGACGACACGGTCGCCGCCGTCGGGTCCTACAACGTGGCCAACGGCTCGTGCTTCCACCACACCGAGAGCGCTGTCATCGTGATGGGCGGCGACTTCCCTCCCGCGGTGCGCCTGCAGTTCGAGACCGACCTGCAGAACACCACCGAA
Source organism: Acidimicrobiales bacterium (assembly GCA_036406775.1). GTDB lineage: Bacteria > Actinomycetota > Acidimicrobiia > Acidimicrobiales > Ilumatobacteraceae > DASXAI01. Next base: position 11,214 of record DASXAI010000250.1, on the reverse strand, counting down.
GTCACGCTGGACCACACCAAGCGAGTGATCATCCCGCTCGGCCTCTTCGATCCGTGGCGCCGGCCGCTCCACGAGCGCAACCTCTTGATCGACCGGTCGGTGTGGCCGACCCAGGTGGCGGCCGACATCGACGCCGGGAAGTTCGTGTACGCCTACTCGGACCCTCCCGGCGGCGCGCCTCCAGGCCGCTGAGACGGGCGGCTCAGGCGTTCACCTGTCCCGTGATGGGGTCGAGGAACAGCTTGGGCGCCTTCCCCTGGTGGGGATGGAAGTCGAACAGGTTGCTCAACGTCCCTGCGATGGCGTCGAACGACCCATCGATGCGAGCCAGGCTCCAGTTGTCCTCCACGAACTTGATGATCGAGCTCTGATCGGTGAGCGTGTGATCAACGGCGTTCTGCTTGGCCCACGGTGAGACGACCAGCAGCGGCAGCCGCGGGCCGTAGCCGCAGCGGCCGTTCTCGTCGGCCAGCGCGGGCTGCTTCGCGGTGTCGCCGCACAGACCCGTGCCGGACAGGAAGTCCTGCGGCCCGGGCGGATTGGCCACCGCGGAGGTGTCCGAGGCGTTGTGGACGCCGCTGAACACGTGGTCGTACCAGCCGTCGGAATCGTCGTACGAGATCACGACTGCGGTGCTCGACCAGGCCGGGCTGTGCTGCAGGGCGTTGAGCTCCTGTACGACGAACTGCTGCTCGTCGATGGGGTCGGAGTACGCCGCGTGCCCGTCCTGGTAGCCGGGGGCCTTCAGGAAGCTCACGGCGGGCAGGCGATCAGGCGAGAGGTAGCCATGGTTGATGGCCGCCACGAGTGCGTCGAAGTCGCTCATGTCGTACTGGTGGTTGGCCGTGTCGAACTGCGGCGTGCTGCCGGAGAACGTCTGGGTGTCGGTCCCGATGGCGGCGAGCGACGCCGGCGGCAGGTGATGGGGGTTAGCGGTGGACGCGTAGTACTGGAACGGCTCGTGATGGGGGATGTAGTCGTCCTTGTTGCCGTAGTTGCTCGGCCCCGTCGCCGTCCCGCCGATGCCGCCCACCGCCACGCCGACCGGGTGCACGGCGTTGCAGATGCCCTGGTCGCTGGCGGGCTTGACGGCGAACTTGCCCTTGAACTGGTCGGGGATGAACGTGCTCGTGGTCTGGCCCGGGTTCAGTTGGGCCACGGCGTCGGCGAAGCTCGTCGTCGGCCGGAAGCCACCTTGGAACCAGCCCCAACTCAGCCCGGCCGCGTTCAACTCGTCGCCGATGTTCGTGCCGCTCAGCGAGGCGGCGTCACGGGTGGAGCAGTCGTCGTAGTAGGGCTGGGCGTCGGAGATCAACGTGTGGCCGCCCTTGCCGTCGGGGACGGTGTCCCCGTCGGTGTCGGCACCGTTGATCATCTTGTCGACGTTGCCCGTGTCCCCCGCCACCAGGTTGATGGCGCCCGGCGAGGACGGCCCGAACGTCGTGCCGAACGAGTTGTCGCTCATCGAGAAGTTCTGGGCGTAGTTCCACAGCGCCGTCACGCTGTTGCCGTCGTAGTAGTTCATGACGTCGCTCGCCTGGCACGGCTGGCCGAGTGGGCTCGTGCCCGTCCCCGTGCCGACGCTCGTCACGAACTTGTCCATGGCGCCGCCGTCGAACGCCTTCTGCTCGTCGTTGTAGTCGTGGTCCTGGTCACACGTCAGGACGTCGTGGAGGTCGGCGGGGTCGTACCGACGGGGGTTGACCTGCTTGCCGTTGGCATCGACGTTGGGATTGTTGCTGAGGAGCTTGCCACTCCCCCCGGCGCCCGGCGTGGTGGCGAGGCCGTTGACGGACGGCGTCTTCTTGGCCGCGTCGAAGTGCTGGCCCGACGAGTTGGCCGCCTTCGGATACGTGCCGAAGTAGTGGTCGAACGAAACGTTCTCCTGGAAGATCACGACCAGATGCTTGATGGGTGTTGTCGTGCCGCCGCCGGCAACGGGCTTGTTGCCATCGACCGGTCCGGCCGCCGCCGGCACCGCTACACCGACAAGCCCCAACGCCATCACGCCCGCCGCTGCCTTCTGCCATCGCAACACGGCTTCTCCCTCCGTCGACGTCGACGAGCGCGTCGTGGCGCTCGGCATGGCACGGTAAAGAGCGCGGGTTGACGAGAGTTGGCCGTGAGCCAAACCGAGTACGTCAGGGTGCTGTGGAGGTCCTGAGAGTGATCGCCTCAGGCGATGAGGCCGTCGGCCGACGCGCCAGGACCGGCCTCGGCCGTGACGGCGCGGGCGTCGAGCGGCTCACCGCACGCCGAGCAGACCTCGACCGCCGCGACGACATGGCCGCAGGCCTTGTGGCGCATCTGCACGGGCGGGCCCTCGGGGGCGGCCCACTGGTCGCCCCACTGGCGCATCGCCGTGACCACCGGCCACAGGTCGCGTCCCTTCTGGGTCAACCGGTACTCCGAGCGCGGCGGCTTGTCCTGGTAGGGCACCCGCTCGAGCACGCCGTTGTCGACGAGATGACTCAGGCGTTGCTGGAGGATGTTGCGCGAGATCCCGAGCCGGGTCTGGAAGTCGTCGAAGCGCCGGATACCGAGGAAGGCGTCACGGACGATGAGCAGGCTCCACCACTCGCCCACGACTTCCAGGCACTGCGCCACCGAGCAGTTCATGTCCGCGAAGCTCGTGCGCCGCACGACCACCACGATAGTTGGTTGCATGATAGAACGCAATGGCTTAGTGTCGCCACAATGGGCTCGAGATCGTCGCGCCGACGATGACCACCGCCACATCCCGACAGACGTTCACCTCCGTCACGGCGATGGCGGCCACCGAATCCGGCCTCTTCGCCGGGGCGGTGAGCCCCGACTGGACGATCGGCGACCGTGCCAACGGCGGCTACCTCCTCGCCATGATGGGGCGCGCCGCCACGGCCACCAGTCCGCACGATCACGTGCTCGCGGCGAGCGCCCACTTCCTCTGGTCGCCCGAGCCGGGTCCCGTTACCGTCGCCACTGAGGTGCTGCGGGCGGGGCGTTCGGCCAGCCAGGTCCGCGCCCGCATGCGCCAAGGCGAGCGCGACTGCGTCGAGGCCCTCTTCACGATCGGTCGGCTCGAGCGCACGACCGGCCCGCAGTGGAATGCCGGCGCGCCCGCGGTCCGGGATGTCGCCTTCGAGCAATCGGTGCGCCTGGTGCCTCGACTGCCGAACGGCGCGCCCGCCACGATCATGGAGCAGATCGCGGTACGCCTCGACGCCGACAGCAACGGGTTCGTCTCCGGGGAGCCGAGTGGCCGCGGCGTGGTGCATGGCTGGCTGTCGCTGCCCGACGACGAGCCGTTCGATCCGGTCTCGCTGTTGTTCGCCGTCGACGCCTTCCCGCCCGCCACGTTCGACATCGCCTTCACCGGCTGGGTCCCCACGCTCGAGCTGACGGCCTACGTGCGCGCCCTCCCCGAGCCAGGACCCCTGCGCATCCAGCATCGTGCCCATGTGATCGACGACGGCCGGGTCGACGAGACGAGCCTCGTGTGGGATCGCACCGGCCGACTCGTCGCGCAAGCCACCCAGCTCGCCCTCATCAGATTCGACTGATCAAGCCGCCTGACGCCCATAGGCGGCTTCCCGCTCGTACACTCGCTCCGACGTACCGACTGGAAGGAGGTGCAGCTTTCGTGTCCGACCCTGGCAGTAGTTGCTCCCGCGTGCCGGTCCAGTCGCTTCGCGTCATGTGACGACCCGAGTGACCGCGCCGGCGCCGCGGTCACCGTTGGAGGTTCGTCGTGGTTCGCCGTGCGAAGCATCCCCTCTTGTCGCGCCGCGCCCGGTCGGCGCGCCTCGTGGAACAGCGTCACATCCGGGAACGTCTCATCTCCGTCGCCGGACTGGTCGGCCGGCCGGTCCGGTTGCAGGACGGGCGCGCGGTCGGGCGCCTCGTCGACGTCGTATCGATCTGGACCGGTGACGCGCATCCAGCCGTAGCCGGAGTCGTCGTCCGCATCGGGCGCCGGCGGGCGTTCGTACCGATCGGGGACGTCGACCGCATCGACATGAGCGGGGTGGCGCTGTCGTCGCCTCGGCTCGACGTGCGCGACTTCACCGCCCGGCCGGGCGAGGTCGCGCTCATGCACGACGTCGTCGACCATCAGCTCGTCGACATCGACGGCGTCCAGGTGGTTCGCGCCGCCGATCTCTATCTCGCCCAGGTGGGGCGGGCGTGGCAGTTGGTAGGCGTGGAGACCGGCGTCCTCGCGCTGCTACGCCGGCTCGGGCCCGCCCACTGGCGCGCCCGCGCTACCCCAGAGCGGGTCGTCGACTGGGCCGATGTCCAGCCGGTCGGCCGGCCCGGCACGCTTCGGCTCGAGCGGGCCCACGCTCACCTGCGCCGGCTGCGGCCCGGCGATGTCGCCGACCTGCTCGAATCGCTCGGGCAGCCGCAACGCCAACACCTGCTCGACGCCCTCGACGTGGACGTGGCCGCCGACGCGCTCGAGGAGATGGACGACGACCAGCGGGACCGGTTGCTCCGTCACCTGCCGCCCGCACGGGCTGCGGCTCTCATCGCCGAGATGGAGCCCGACGAGGCCGCCGACGCGCTGCGCGGCTTGGCGCCGGGAACTCGTGCCGCACTCCTCGCGTCATTGCCTCCCGACGACCGCGCCGCCGTCGGCACGGTGTTGGGTCACCCCGGTGACACGGCCGGCGGCATCATGACCACCGTCATCGCCGAAGCCCGCGAGTCCGACTCCGTGGGCGCGGTGATCGCTCGGCTGCGTGCCTTCGAGGCCCACCGGGCTGACGTCGATGGCGTGTTGGTTCTCTCCCCCGACGGTCGCCTTCTCGACGACGTCTCGCTGTTCGAGCTGGCGGTGGCGCGGCCCGATCGTCCCATCGGCGAGTTGGTCGGACCGCCATGGCCCATCGTGGTGACGGCGGACGCCTCGATGGACGAGGTGGCCGACGCCGTGCTCTCGAACCGCCGCGGCTCGATCGTCGTGGTGGATGACACCGGCGGACCGCTGGGACGGATCCTGATCGACGACGTGCTGGACGCGCTCGTGGTCCGGCCGGCTCGCCTTCACCGAGAGGTGGGGGACCAGTGACGCTCACAGTTGACCGCGTGCGCGCCGGCGTGCAACGCCGGCTGCGGCGACCGTTCGCCCTCCTGGCCGTGCTCGGGCCGGGCCTCATCGCCGCCAACGCCGGCAACGACGCCGGCGGGATCGCCACGTACGCATCGGCCGGCGCCGAGTTCGCGTATCGGATGTTGTTCATCATGGTGCTCGTCACCGTTGCGCTCGTGGTCGTCCAGGAGATGGCGGCTCGGCTCGGGGCGACCACCGGGAACGGCCTCGTGTCGCTCATCCGCGAGCAGTTCTCCTTGCGCCTGGCGACGTTCTGCGTCGTGTGCCTGATGGTCGCCAACCTCGGCCTCGTCGTCTCGGAGTTCGCCGGGATCGGGGCCGCCATGGAGCTCCTCCACGTGTCGAGGTACCTGGCCGTGCCGCTGGCCGCACTCGGTGTGTGGGCCGTGGTCGTCTTCGGCTCCTACCGCTACGCCGAACGGGTCTTCATCCTGATCTCGCTCGTGTTCCTCGCCTACCCGATCGCCGCCGTCCTCGGCCATCCCGATTGGGGCGAGGTGGCCTCGAACACGCTGTGGCCGCACCTCGTGGCCAGCAACGAGTTCCTCTTTCTCACCGTCGCCCTCATCGGCACGACGATCACGCCCTACATGCAGCTGTACCAGGCGGCCGCCGTGGTGGAACGGGGGGCGACGCCCGACGACCTGCGAGCCATCCGCATCGACTCGGTCTCCGGCTCGATCTTCGCCTGTCTCATCAGCATGTCGATCATCGTGGCCACCGCCGCCGCCATCGGCGGAACGGGGCCACTCACGTCGGCCGCCGACGCGGCTACGGCGCTCGAACCCGTCGCCGGGAACGCCGCCAGCACACTGTTCGCCATCGGCCTGCTCGGCGCGTCACTGCTCGCCGCCGCGGTCGTGCCGCTGGCCACGTCGTACGCGCTGGCCGAGGCGATCGGCGTGGAGCGGAGCGTCTCACGGCGCTTCCGCGACGCCAAGTTGTTCCTCGGGCTCTTCACCGCCCAGATCATCGTGGGCACCGGCATCGCTCTCCTGCCTGGCAACCTCATCGATCTGCTCCTCAACACGCAGTTCCTGAACGGCCTGATCACACCCATCCTGCTGACGTTCATCGTCGTGCTCGCCAACCGGCGTCGTCTGATGGGACCCAACGCCAACACACCCAGCTTCAACGTCCTGGCGACGATCTGCACCGTTGCGGTGGCGGTGCTGGCGGCCGTCGTCACTGTGCAAGCGTTCGTGAGCTGGACGACCGGCTAGCCGTGGCGCTATCGCACGCGCGCGTCGAGGGCGGCCTCGGCCTGCTCGATCGCGGCCTGGAGTTGGAGCGCGGCGCCGGCCGAGCGGGCGTCCTCCGCCGCCGTCACGCCGAGCCCGGCCACCACTTCGGGCAGCGCGTCGTAGATCGTCGCCTCGTCAGTGAGCCAGCGCGATCCGCCCGTGGCGAACTCCCGCGCCCCACACTCGAACAGGCGCACGGCCGTCTCCGGCTGGTCGTCGGCGATGACGTACGCGACGTTTTGCAGGGCCGCGGCCAGCAGGGCGCGGTTGCCCAAACGGAGGCCGAGTCCGAGGACGGTGCGCAGGTGGTGCACGGCTGGCGTCACCTGGCCCGCCCGGTACGCCAAGGTGGCCAGGAAGAGGGTCGTCATCGCCACGGACCAGTCGTCGCCGTGCTGCTGCTCCAACCCGACCGCCTCTTCGAGGGCGACGAGGGCGGCGGGCATGTCGTGGTCACTCGTCGCCAACGCCAGGAGATACAGCATCTCGGCGCGCTCCTGCGAGCGGAGGTCGCGCGCCAACGCTCGTCGTGCGATCCGGGCCGCCGATCTCTCCTCGCCGGCGGCACATGCCGCGCTCCCCAGCGCGAAGTCGACGCACACGCTGCTCCACGCCGGCGCGCCCACGGCCTTGGCCATGACGGCCGCCTCGCCGGCGGTGGCGCGCGCTCCAGCGACATCAGCTGCGTCGACCTGGGCGCTGCTCAGGCGGCACAGCAGCCCCACCCGTTCGGGCGTCGGGGTCGGGAGCTCGGTCAGGAACGTGGTGGCGTCGGCGATGCTGGCGGCCGTGTCACCCACCGCCTTGTGGAATCGCACCACGCACACGGCCAGCGCCTGCGCCTGCTCGACGTCGACGCCGGCGAGATCGGAGACCAGGCCGCGCACATTGTCGAACTCGGCTCGGAAGCGGGAGACGTGACTCTGGCTCATCGCCGTCGGTGGTCCGAACGACTCGGCGTACCACGCGGCCAGCTTCCGCTGCACCGCCACGCCGTCGCCGGTCTGCATGAGCCGGCGGAGCGCATCCTGGCGGATGGGCGGCAGGTAGCGATACCGGGTGCCGCCCGCGGCCAGATCAGCGGTGAGCAACCCGGCGTCGACGAGGTCCGAGACGATGTGAAGCGGATCGCTCCTGGTGGCGCCGCCGTCGCCGCCGTCCAACGCCACGCCGGCTCCCTCGAGGTCGAAGCTGCCGGCGAAGACGGCCAGGCGTCGGTACGTCGCTTTGACGCCGGTGGGCAGCAGGCCGTACGTCCAGTCGAGCGACGCCTGCAACGAGCGGTGATGCTCCGAGCCCCCCGGCGCCAGCCGGACGAGGTCGTCGCCCCGTTGTAGCCCGGCGAGGATCTCAGTGGGATGGAGCACGTTGGCGCGGGCGGCGGCGAGCTCGATCGCGAGCGGAACGCCGCTGACGTACTCGCAGATCGCGGCGACCACTGCGTCCGTCTCCGGATCAGCAGCTAGTTCGGCACCCGCCATCACGGCCCGGTCGACGAACAGCCGACCCGCCGTCGATGTCATCCCGCCGCGCGTATCCAACGGCGCGACGCGAACGAGTACTTCGTCGGCGAGCGCGAGCGGGAAGCGGCTCGTCGCCAGTACGGCGAGCTCGGGACAGGCGTCGAGGACCGCCTCGATGAGACGGACCGCCCCGCACTGCACGTGCTCGCAGTTGTCGAGGATGAGCACGCCCCGCATCGGTGCCAGCCGGGCCAGGACACTGCGCCACGGATCCTCGGTGCCAGTGCGGCCCGCTCCAATGGCGTCAGCGACGGCCGCCACGACGCCCATCTCGTCGGTCTGGCTCAAGTCGGTGAACCAGATACCGTCCGGCCATCGCCCCGCCGCACGGAGCCCCCATTCGCTGACGAGGCGGGTCTTCCCGACCCCACCCAGGCCGACCACGGTCGTGGCCCGGCCGGCGCCGACGGCGTCGTCGAGCGCGCCAAGGGCAGGGTCACGACCGATGAAGGAGCTGCTCCGGCGCACGAGGTTGTGGCCGTCGGCCGGTACAGCGAGCAGCGCCGGGAACCGCTCGCGGACAGTGCGGTCCTGGGCCTGGAACAAGTCGACGGGGTCGTCGAAGTCGCGCAACCGGAACCGACCGAGACGGGTGAAATCGACGTCGTCGAGGTGGCCGGCGGCCTCGACGACATCCCGCGACACGACGACCTGACCGCCGTGGGCCGTGGCTCGCACCCGCACGGCCTGGTGGATCGCGAGTGCCGTGTAATCGCCCTTCGAGGGCGCGGCCAGGCCGCAGTGCACGCCCATCCGCACCCGGAGCCCGACCGCGGCGGCCCACGAGGCCTGGCGGAGCGCGGCCTGGGCCGCCACGCAGGCCCGGACGGCATGGGCGGCGTCGGAGAAGGCCGCCATGGCGTCGTCGCCGACAGCGTGGACCTGCACGCCGTCGTGCGCGGTCCACGCCGACGCGAGCAGGGCCCGATGCCGGGCCAGTACGACCGGATAGTCATCGCCGAGCGTGCGCAACAGCGGCGTCGATCGTTCGATGTCGGTCAGCACGAACGTGAGGAAGCCAGCGGGCAGGCCTCGCTCCGGCGCCACCACCTCATGATCCCATGGCCACGCGTCCTCGCCCATCCGTTCTCGCGCGCCGAAACGACGTATACGACACATATCGCGCACCAGAACGGTTTCGCTAGGAGACCACGGCGAAGGCGTCGTGGTCCGCTACGGCGACGGCCGCTCGGTCAACGACCCGGCGCACCGCGGCTGCGGGCTGCATGGCGCCGAACGCCAGCGTCACGACCATGGCTTCGAGGGGGTAGACGAGGTGGGCGACGTAGGCCTGCCATGCCTCGGCGGCCGCCGGAGGCCGGCCGCCGGCGGCGACGAGGGCGTCCAGGTAGTGCGCGAGCAGCCGCCGCTCATGGGTCCGGCGGTCGTCGGGCGCCAGGGATGTGGCGAGCAGGTACGCCACGTCACTCGCCCAGGGACCGGCCCGCACGAGTTGCCAGTCGAACAGCATGATGCAGTCATCGGCGAGCTGCGCCATGTTCCCGGGGTGGCAGTCGTGGTGCAGGAGCGTCCGCGGCCCGTGGTCGAGTCGACGCAGGGCCAGTGTGCGCCGGCGCGCGTAGCGGGCGAGGCCGCGAGCGACGACGTCGGGAAGGGCCGCACTCGCCCGGTGCCGACCGACGGCTGACAAGGCCGGGGCCAGGAGCCAGCCGAGCGTCGCTTCGCCCGCCGGCACGAAGGACCGGCACCACGACCACTCGCCCGACACCAGCCGTCGATCCTCCCAGAACGTGCCGTGGAGCCGAGCCAAGGTCGCCAACGCCTCCTCGACCACCGCGATGGGCAGTTCGTCTCCGAGCCGGAACGCCGCCGCGCCCGCCGTCACGAGATCGTCGAGCACCAGACGGAACGAGCCGAACAAGGCGTCGGCCCCGAGGCATCGCGGGACGACGAGCGGCACCGCCGGCGCCGCGTCCCGATAGAACCCGACCTCGGCCCGACCCAGCCCGCCGAGGGCGACGACGACCCGTGGCAGCATCGATGCCGAAGGCGTCTTCACGAATACGGCACGGGTGCGGCCGTCGCCGGCGGGCACGGCGAGGCGACGGCGACGGGTGGTGCCGGACGTGTCGTCCAGCACGGCGATCATGGCCCTCAGCCTGGCAGGACGGCGCTCGTGGGCTCGCTAACGCGTCGCTAACGCGACCGTGTCACCGTCCGGGGGCAGGTCACGGCCACTGGAAAACGGGGCACCACCATGAGCACCACGCTGACCGCCGCACCCGTCCGACTCGAGGGCATCGCTCCGGCCATCGGAGTCCGCCCCGAACCGCCGACCCCGGCGAGCCCGAGCTACCGGCCGGACGGCTTCGAAGCGGCGGAGCGGGCGTTCTCGGCCCGCTTCCCCGATTTCGATCCCGACGGCACGTTCGCCGCTTTGCGCCAGCAGGAGTACGGCCGCCTCGACGCCACCGACCAGGTGTACCTCGACTACACCGGGGGCGGGATCCACGCCGCCCGCCAGGTCGACGCCCATGCGGAGCTGTTGCGCCGCACGGTTCTGGGCAATCCGCACTCGAACAACCCGACCTCGCTGGCGGCCACCGCCCTCGCCGAGCGCTGTCGAACGGTCGTCTGCGACTTCTTCCGGGCCCCGCCCGAGGAGTACGTGTGCATCTTCACGGCGAACGCCACGGGCGCGCTGCGGCTGGTGGGCGAGTCCTACCCGTTCGAGCCGGGCGGCACGTTCGCCCTCACGTCCGACAACCACAACTCTGTCAACGGCATCCGGGAGTTCGCCCGCCGCAACAGCGCCACCATCGCCTACGTTCCGGTGACCGCACCGGACCTCCGGGTGGACCGGGCCGCGATGTCCGATGTGCTCGCGGCGGCCGACCGGTCGCGGCCCAACCTGCTCGCCTTCCCGGCCCAGTCGAACTTCTCGGGTGTCCAGCATCCGCTCGACCTCGTCGACGAGGCCCACGACGCGGGCTGGGATGTCGTCGTCGACGCCACCGCCTTCGCCCCCACGAACCGATTCGACCTCGCCCGAGTGCGGCCTGACTTCGCCGCCGTCTCCTTCTACAAGATCATCGGGTTCCCAACCGGGGTCGGTTGTCTCCTGATGCGCCGCGATCGGCGGCCGCGGATGACCCGACCATGGTTCTCCGGCGGGACGGTCACCATCGCGTCCGTGCAGGGCGACGGCCACTATCTCCGTCCCGACGAAGGCGCATTCGAAGACGGCACCATCGACTACCTCAACCTGCCTTCCGTCGCCTTCGGGCTCCGGTATCTCGAAGGCCTCGGGCTCGATGCGATCCACCGGCGCGTCGTGTGCCTCACGCAGTGGCTGCTCGAGGCCCTGCACGGTCTGCGCCATCGCAACGGCCGT
>DASXAI010000249.1:0-3154 GCA_036406775.1 Acidimicrobiales bacterium | reverse complement strand
TCCTGACCCTCCAGTCCTGCGCCGATGTGACGGTTTTGCACCTCTGACGTGGAAAACCGTCACGTCGATGGGACGGGTCGAGCGGTCGGTACGCTCGGCCGATGAGCGAGTGGCGCAACTGGGCCGGCAACCAAGTCGCAGCGCCCGTCGCCATCCACCGCCCGGCGGACGAGGACGAGATCGCCGCTGTCGTCAAGCAGGCGGCGGCGCAGGGCATCACCGTCAAGGCGGCCGGTGCCGGCCACAGCTTCACCGCCGCCGCCGTCACCGAGGGCCGTCTCGTCGAGCTCGACCGGTTCACCCGCGTGCTCGACGTCGATACCGAGCACTACCGCGCCACGGTGCAGGCCGGCATCACGCTGGAAGCGCTGAACGAGGCGCTCGACGAGCGCGGGCTGGCCTTCCCCAACCTCGGCGACATCGCCTACCAGACCGTCGCCGGCGCCACGTCGACCGCGACGCACGGCACCGGGCGCGCCCTGCCGGGCCTGGCGGCGCAGATCGTGGCCATGCGGATCGTGACTGGCGACGGCTCGGTGGTGAGCTGCTCGGCCGACGAGGAGCCCGACGTGTTCCACTGCGCCCGCGTCGGCGTCGGCGCTCTCGGCATCGTCTCCACCGTCACGCTGCAACTCGTGCCGTCGTTCCATCTCCACGCTGTCAACGAGCCGATGCGCCTCGACGCCGTGCTGGCCGACCTCGATGCCCTCGTCGACCAGAACGACCACTTCGAGTTCTTCTGGGTGCCCCACACGGGGTGGGCTCTCACCAAGCGCAACAACCGCACGACCGAACCCCTCGCGCCACGGCCGCGCGTCAGGCAGTGGTGGGACCAGATGGCGATGGAGAACTTCGCCTTCGGTGTCGTGTGCCGGCTCGGCCGGGCCAAGCCCGAGTGGATCCCTCGGCTGGCGCGGGCGCTGCCGGCGTCCGGCCGCCAGGAGTACGTCGACCGGAGCTACAAGGTGTTCGCCAGTCCCCGCCACGTCCGTTTCTACGAGATGGAATACGAGTTGCCCCGGGAGGCGTGCGCCGAAGCCTTGACCCGCATCCGCCGGTTCGTCGACGACGAGGGTCTGTTGCTCAGCTTCCCGGTGGAGGTGCGGTTCACCGCGGCCGACGACATCCCGCTGTCGACCGGCTATGGCCGGGCCAACGCCTACATCGCCGTCCACGTGTTCGAGGGCACGGAGTACGACGCCTACTTCCGTGGCGTCGAGCGCATCATGGACGACTACGGCGGCCGCCCGCACTGGGGGAAGCTGCACTTCCAGTCGGCCGAGACGCTGGCGCCGCGCTATCCCGAGTGGGATCGCTTCCAGGCCGTCCGCCGCCGCCTCGACCCCGAGGGCCGCTTCGCCAACGCCTACACCCGCCGCCTCTTCGGCGCGTGAGTCTGCGTCGCCGTCCTCCGCTTCGCTTCGGCCGGCTCCTACTCGCTCCGCTCGGCAATCGGTTCTTCCGCGGCCCGGCGGCGCACGGCGAAGCCGGACGCCGCCGCTTCAACTCGCGTCAATAGCGGAAAGGGCCCACGCCAGACCCTCGGCCGGATCCCACACCGCCAGCCGCACGTGCCAGCCGGTGGCGGGCTCGTGGGCGTCCCACCAGTACCAGCGCAACTCGCCGATGACGTCGCCGAGCTCGTCGGGATCGGGCGGCCAGTCGAGGCCCCCGAGGGCCGCCGCCGTCCACCACCCCCCGAAGCGACCGGCGGCGCCACCCGGTCGACGGGCGTGGGCGCCGCCACTGGCCGCGGCCCACGCCATCCAAGCCATGGCGTCCGCGGGTGTGAGCTCGGCCACGCGCGCCTCCGGGACGCCGAGGCCGGTGATGGCCGCCCGGTGGTCGCCGTTGACGCTGGCCACCTGGATGCGCCCGTCGGACTGCTGGGCCCAGTGGCCCGCCAGCTCGGCCAGCGCCCGGGTTGCTTCGTCCGCCTCGCCGTCGACCGGCGACGCGCTGGCCGGCAGGCCGACGGCTCGCACGGGCGGGATGGGCGGCGGGTCGAAGTGGGCCTCCTCGTCCTCGTATACCGCGAGCGCGTACTCGGGCTCCCAGCGCTGGAGCACGAGTGGAAGTTCGAGGGCGTCGGTCGCCATCGCCGCCCCGCGCAGGTCCTCGCCCCGCAACACCCGTTCCTGGCCCACGTAGGCGGCCATCGGCCCGGGCTCCAGCCACGGCTCCAACTCGGCCCACACGTGGGTCGACGCCGCGACCTCGCTCAACGGGCCGAGGGCGAACCGTCCGGCGTCGTCGTCGCGCAGCACCCCAGCCGCCCACGGCCCGGGCGCGCGTAGCGCCAGCCGGTACTCGGCCAGCGACGACACCGGCCACAACTGGCGGCCGGTGGACGCCGCCGCCCGGCACGCCGCCGCTACCGCGACGAGGCCGTCCCAATCGCCGGCGGCCCCGAGCTGATCGACGAACCGCACGAGGGCAGCGGCATCGTTGCGCGCGACGAGGCGGTCGAGCTCCTCGTGCTCCATCAGACGAGGGGCCAGGGGTAGCGGTGACCACTCGCGTCGCGAGGGAACACCGGCCGGGCGAGGAGTCCGTGAACCCGCGCCAGCAGCGCCTCGATCTCGTCGTCGTCGAGGTGGCGCGCCACCTCCGGCGGGACGCCGTCGCACAGCCCCCGGATCCGCTCGACCACGCCGTCGGGCAGCCGCTCGCCCCCGAACTCCCAGATCACGGTGCGCAGCTTGAAGGTCGGTGCGAAACAGAGGCCGTTGTCGATCGCCCACACCCGGCCATCGAGGCCGAGCAGACAGTGGCCGCTCTTGCGATCAGTGTTGTTGGCCAGCAGATCGAAGGCGCAGATGACACGCAGCTGATCGTGCAGGTCGGGCCGGCCCTCGTACAGCGTGAAGTAGTGCTGCTCGAAGTCGGAGGGGACGAACAGCTGGAACGAGCCCTCGCCGAACGGTCCGTCCCGGAGGACGGTCGGCGGCACGATCTCGAATCCGAGCGTCTCCGACAGGTGCCAGGCCGCTACTTCTCGTCGGTAGAGCCCGTGTGGGAAGTCCCACAGCGGTCGTTCACCGCGGCCGGGTTTGTAGATGGCCTTGGTCTCCTCGGCGCCGGCGCGCACCGTGACGAGGAAGGTCGCGTTCGAGCTCCACGGCATGCGGCCGTCGACCTCGACCTCGCCGTC
>DASXAI010000248.1:0-3823 GCA_036406775.1 Acidimicrobiales bacterium | reverse complement strand
CTGGGTGCCGAGCGGGCGCACGAGCCGCCACATGCCGAAGAACCCGAGCAGGACCGGCGCCAGGATCGTCACCGTCCGGAAGAAGCTCATCGAGCCGAGGAACCCGATCCCGCCCAGGCCGAGGAGGGCCACGCCGCTCGGCACCGGGATGGCGCTGCCGAGGCCGTGGGCCCACCAGCCCGAGAAGTAGTCGCCGATGAGGCCGGTGGCGTGCCCGGGAAACTGCAGGAACTCGCCGAGGGCGGGGATGCGGTCGGTGATGAGCAGCCGACTCCCGAACAGGAAGACGATCACCACCGCGAGCCACGCCACGTAGGTGGCCCGGTTCCGTCCGCTGCGGAAGGTGTCGAGGAGGTCGCGGATCACGTTGGCGATCGAGCTGCTGCCGTCGGGCTGACGCCTGTGGCCGCGGAAGAACGCCGCCAGACGTGCGCTGCCCCGCGTCTGCAACCGGCGGACCTCGTTGTCGCCGACCTGCCGGAACCGCTTCATCTCGTGCCGCTTCCGGCCAATCGACCGGAGCTCGCTGAGGGCGGCCGGCCACGCCAGCACGAGGGCCGCGGCCCGGCGGGGGTGCCCGGTGACGAGGCTGGCCACCGCCTCGATCAGCGTGACCAAGACGTACTGCGGCAGCACGCGCACCAGGTGCCAGCCGCTGTAGGACGCGAGGACGGTGCGCAAGCGGACCCGCTCGCGTGTCCGGTCGTCGAGCTGGTCCTCGGTCGGGCGTCGCCGGGCACGCGCCGCGGGGACCACCATCACACGGGCGCCGCCGGCGTGGGCCCGCCAGCACAGGTCGAGCTCCTCACCGTGGCCGGCCACCTCGCTGTCGAAGCCGCCGATGGCGCGGAAGAGGTCGGTGCGCACGAGCACGCACGACGTGGACAGGCAGAACGTGTCGCGGACGGCGTCGTGCTGTTCCTGGTCGAGCTCACCCGGCTCGACGGCCGGAGCCGGCTCGCCGAACTTGTCGACGCCGACCCCCGCGCTGAGCAGACGTTCCGGTTCGTCCCACTGGACCACCTTGGGGCCGACGATGCCGGCGTTCGACCGATACGTCTCCTCCACCATCAACCGGATGGCCGTGGGGTCGAGGGCCACGTCTTCGTGGAGGAAGCAGAAGAACCCAGCGCCCTCCACCAGCTTGAGCGCTTCGTTGGCGGCCCCGCCGTAGGTCGGATGGGCGACGGCGCGGCGCACGAAGGCGTTCGGCAGCCGGGCCGCGACGCGGCTCGAAAGATCCGCCGTAGTACCCGTGTCGAGCACGAGGACGCGCAGGTTCGGGTAGTCCTGCTCCGCGAGGGAGTCGAGCACGTCGTCGAACCACGGGCCCGGCTCGCGTGCGACGACGACGGCGACGACGGGCGGCGCGGTGGGCCCTGCGCTGTCCACGAGCGATCGAGGCTAGTCGGGCAGGTCGGTGCGGGTATGGTCACCGGCGTGCCGGAGCCTGCGGTCGACATGACGTTGCGGCAGGTCACCGCGCTCGCCACCGATGCGTTGTACGTGGCCGTCGGCTTCGGCGTCCTCGGCTTCCAGCGGTTCCAGGTCCGCCGGCGTGAGATCGAGGCCCGCCTCGACCCTGAGGTTCTCGACGTCGTGCGCACGCTCGAGGAGCGGGCCGGCGCCGTCGCCCACGACATCACCGAGAAGGTGACATCGCTCGTCGCCACCTACGTGAAGTAGCCCGACACGTCCACGATGACCTGGGTCGCGGCCCAGGTGAAGACGCACACGGCGCCATCGCCCACGGGCGAGGTCGCCACGTTGGCCACGACCTGACCGCTCACGTAGTTCAGGTTCGACGCCACAGGCACCGCACCCCCGCAGGGGAACACCGTGACGAATCCGGGCCCGCTCGGCTGGTCGACCGTGACGTTCACCGCCACCGCCGACACACCGGTGGCCGGCACACCGCCCGCCCCGAGCACCGGGACGCGCAGGACCTGACCATCGCCGACCTGGCCGGAGCCGGTACGGGTGTCGAGGATGCGGGCCGGCGTCAAGGGGACGTAGCCGCCCGGCGCCTTCGGCCCGAACCAACCGAGTACGTCGGCGACGACGTGACTCGTGGTGAAGGAACTGACACAGACCTGGCCATTGGCGCCGAGGCCGACGGCAACCTGATTGGCCACGTTTCGCCCGGCGGCGTAGTTCAAGCTCGACGACACGGGCACGGCACCGCCGCACGGGTAGGCGGTGAGGTAGCCGTCGCCGTCGGACTCGGTGCTCGTGAGGTTCAGGATCACGCCGGTGGCGTCGGCCGGGACGCCGGCGGTGGCGACCGAGAAGCCGACGGAGCCGCCGGCGCCCACCGGTTGGCGAGTGCCACCGATGCCGGTGCCGTCGCGGGTGTCGAGCACGCGCGTCGGGGTCATCGGCTGGTAGCCGGAGCCGGCGCCGTCGCCGTACCAGCCCGTGATGTCGACGACGACGTGCACGGTGCTGAGGGCGAAGATGCAGATCTGACCGGACGGGCCGACCCGGACCTGGGCCAGGTTGGCCACGTTGTCGCCGGGTCCGTAGTTCACCGTGGACGTCGGTGGTTGCGCCGTCCCGCACGGATACACCGTGAGATAGCCGGCCGACTGCGCCGCCGTGGCCGTGACGTTGACGGCGACCGCGGCCACGCCACCGGCCGCGGGGACGCCGCCGGCGCCGACGACCATGAGCGCCAGCGCGCAGCCGGCGGCCAGCGGCGCCGCCATGTTGGTGCCGAGCCCAGTCCGCGTGTCGAGCAGCCGCGCCGGGGCGACGGGCTCGAACCGCGCCGCCGCCACCGGTTGGACACCGCCGATGGGCGGCACGACCCGGCCGTCGCACGCCGTCGGCACGAAGAACCAATTCGACCGCAGGCCCAACGCCGACTGGAAGCTGTCGCCCGAGACCTTGACCGTGCCCGCCGTCCCGACGATCTCGATCGAGCGCACCCGTCCCCCGCCGTCGCCGAGGCCGTTGCGGGCCGTCACGTTCAACAGCTGGAGGGAGCCGATCTGCGGATAGGCCGCCTCGATGGTGGACACCTTGATGGTGGTGGTCCAGTCGTGGCGGTCGGGCAGCGGCGAGTACTGGTCGCCCTCGTCGACCACAGCGGGGAAGGGGCCGGCGTCGCTGGTGTACCCGCCCGAGGAGGCCGAGTACATGGCGCTGACGACCGAGCCTCCCGCCAGGAGCACGCGGCCCGCGGTATCGGCGGTGGCCTGGATGGCGAAGGTGGACTCGTTCGAGACGATGGTGCTCGGACCGCCGTCCTCCGGATTGACGGCGGCCCGGAAGCCGGCCCCGCCGTACACCTGACACGACTGCGTGTCACACGTCTTGGCGTACGAATACCGGTTCTGGGACAGGCCGTAGGAGCGGGCCGCGACGGCCTGGGCCCGCAGGGCGTTCATCCCCGCCCCGCCGGCGTCACCGCCCCACGACGCCGGCATCTCACGCGGCACGACCCCCTGGACGTAACGCTCGAGCGGGACGACGTTCACGGTGCGGTACTCGCCGGCTGTCCCCGTCGTCGCCCGCAGTGAGCCGCGGTAGTACCGGGCGTGGATGCCGCCGTCGAACTGGTCGGTGCCGGGTGGCTCGCACAGCCCGAGCAGGCTGGCGACGGGAGCCGTCGCCGTGTCGACGCCCAGGGCGGTGAAGTCGACCGAGGACACGTCGGGGGCGATCACCAGCCACTGGCTCCCGGGCGCCTCGAACTCGGCGGTGGTGGTGGCGGAGGGGCAGTTGACGGCGGTGAGGCCATAGACGCGGTAGTGGCCGGGCGAGGTGGCGACGGCGGCGACCGAGAAGTACCCGGTGGCGAAGCCGTTGGCCGACGTCG
>DASXAI010000247.1:0-3082 GCA_036406775.1 Acidimicrobiales bacterium | reverse complement strand
CACCTCAGGGGCGCATCGTGGACCTTGCCACCACGACGAGGAGCCCGCCATGCACCCGTACCACACGATCCGCCTGGCCCACGAGCACGTCGCTGACCTGCACACCGCGGCCACCCGCACGCGGCTCGTCCGCCGGGCCCGACGGGAGCGGGGCCCCCGGAGCCCCGCTCCCGCCCGGGGGAGCGATCCCGCCCCGCTGCTCTTCCTGCCTGAGCCCGACGAACGCCGGCCCGCCGCCTGAGCACGCCGGCAATCCCCGAACCGGTCGGGAGGCCCGCCGGTACGCTCGCCTCGATGCTGGCGGCGCGCACCGGGCTCAGCCCGGTCATGGTCGGGCGGTCGAACGCCCTGGCGCGGCTGCAGGCGTTGCTGGGCGAGCGCCGGGCCGACGGGCTGCCTTCGGTCGCCCTCGTCACCGGCGAGCCCGGTGTCGGCAAGACGCGCCTCCTGCAGGAGCTCATCGGCGGCCTTCCTGACGGCACGGTCGTGCTGGCCGGAGCGGCCGAGCGGGGCGCGCTGGGCCGGCCCTACGAGGTCGTGCGGGCGATGCTGGCGGCTCCGCTGCCCGACGACCACGGCGACGAGCTCCGCCGGTCGGTGGTGGGCGGCATCGAGGCGCGCATCGGCGAGCGCCAGGCGGTGGTGATGTTCGAGGACATCCACTGGGCCGACGCCGAGAGCGTCGCCGTCCTCGACTGTCTGGCCGCCGGCCAGCTGCCCGCGACGCTCATCGTCATCACGTCCCGACCCGACGAGCTCACCCGCCGCCTCCCGGGCGGCGAGGTGCTCGAACGCCTCGAGCGTCGCCAGTTCGTCCATCACGTCCACCTCGAGCGGCTCGATCGCGCCGAGGTCGGCGCCTTCCTGGCGTCCGTATACGGGAAGATGCCACCGTCGGGGGTGGTGGCGGCGCTCCATGGCCGCACCGGCGGCAATCCCTTCTTCCTCGAGGAGATCCTCAACGTCGCCGGCGATGTCGATCCCGCCGACCTCGACCGCCAGCCGCTCCCGTGGTCGCTGAGCGAGCTGGTCCGGACCCAGCTCGACGGCCTGTCACCGCAGGAGCGTCGCCTCGTGGAGGCCGCCGCCGTCCTCGGGCGCCGGGCGGAGTTCGACCTCCTCGCCGTGGCCACGCGGACGAGTGAGGACGAGCTCATCGCCCAGCTGCGCGCCCTCGTGGAGCGCGGGTTGCTGATCGAGGAGTGCGAGGACAGCTTCATCTTCCGTCATGCGTTGGTGCGCGACGCCGTCGAGGGCCAGCTACTCGGGAGGGAGCGGCGCCGGCTGCACGAGGTGGCACTGGCCGCGCTGCGCGAGGCGTCGTCGGAGGATCTGGCCGCCCTGGCCCTCCACGCCCGCGGGGCGGGTCACTACGACGAGTTCGTCGCGCTCGCCCGCGACGGCGTCGGCCACTACCTCGCCGGCGGGTCCAGCCATCAGGCGCTCCGCCTCGCCGTCGACGCCCTCGCGGAGGCGCCCGACGACGTGGTGCTGCTCGCCGCGGCCAGCCGCGCCGCCTGGCTCCTCGGCCTGTACGACGAAGCCGTCATCCACGCCGAGCAGTGGCACGCCGTCGTGCGCACGGCGCCCGCGCCCGAGCGGGCGGCGGCCGCCCGCATGCTCGCCCGCGTGTACCACGAGCTCGCTCGCACCGACGACATGTGGCGCGTCGTGGCCGAGCTCGAAGCCCTCGTCGACGAGCTCGAGCCGGGCCAGGACCGAGCCCTCGTCATGGCCTGGCTGGCGCAGCTCACGATGCTGAACTACCGGTCGAAGGACGCCATCCAGTGGGCCGACCGCGCCATCGCCGAGGCCGACGCCGTCGGCGCCAAGGGGGTCCGGGCCCAGGCGCTGGTCGAGCGAGCGTCGGCCCTCTACGACCTCCAGGATCCGCACGAGGACGCGATCGGCGCGTTCCGGGACGCCATCGCCGAGGCCGAGGCGGTCGAGGACTGGGTGCTCGTGGCGCGGGCGATCAACAACATGGGCAAGTACCTCAGCGTCAGCGGCCTCGAGAGCGAGCAGTACCTCCGCCGGTTGCGGGACGCGGCCGAGCGGGCCGGCTACGACGGCATGGGGAAGCACTCGTACCGCTACCGGCTGGTGGAGCTGGCCATCTTCCGAGGCAACCAAGCCGAGGCCCGCCGAGAGCTGCAGCAGGCGATCGACACTGTCGGGCCGCACCTGAAGGGCTGGCACTACACACTCGAGGCGATCCTGGCTCTCGAGGAGTCGCGCTTCGACGAGGCCGCCGTCGCCCTCGACGGGGCCGAGCGCGACAGTCGCCGGATGGACCAGTGCAACCTCCTGTCGCTCCGCTTGAAGCTCGCCGCGCTCCGGCGCGACAGCCGCGAGGCCGCTCGGCTCATCGCTGTCACCACCGACGACGCGGTCGAGGAAGTCGGGCTCGACGCCGAAGCCATCTTCGACCGCCTCGAAGCCGTGGCCCGGCTCGGGCTGCCCGAGGACGTGTCGACGCTGGTCGAGCGCTGGATCCATCGGCTGCCGTCGGCGTCAGCGCGCTACGGCACCGTTGCCATGGCCGCAGTGACAGCGTTGCGGGGCGGCGACGAGGCGGTCTCCGGCGTCGAGGGGCTGGCGTCGGAGCTGGCGGACCGGAGCTTCGTGATGCCGGCCCACCAGCGGGCGTGGCTGCGCCTGGTGCTGGCCCGCAGCCTGGCCGGCCAGGGCCGCCGACCTGAGGCGCTGGCCGCCGCCCGAGCGGCGCGCGACGACCTCGAACGTTGGCCCGGGTGGCGGCGCGACGAGGTCGACGCCCTGCTCCGCCGGCTCGAGGGCGGTGCCGCCGAGGGCGAGGGCGAGCTCACGAGCCGCGAGCGCGAGGTGGCGGCGCTCCTGGCCGAGGGGCTGTCGAACGCCGAGGTGGCGCGTCGCCTGTACATCTCGCCCAAGACGGCGGCCGTCCACGTGTCGAACGTGCTGGCCAAGCTGGGCACGTCGAGCCGCAACGAGGTGGCCGCCTGGGCCCGGAACGACGGCTCCTTCATCGACCAGTAGGGGCCAGCCCGACCTCGGTTAGTCTCGCCGGATGGCCGACCACCCGACCCGGTTCGAGCACGCG
>DASXAI010000246.1:0-3566 GCA_036406775.1 Acidimicrobiales bacterium | reverse complement strand
TCACTAGGAGCCTGCTGAAGTAGACGTGCGCAGATCTCCGAGCTGTTCGGCGTCGCTCGCAAGAACGCAGGAGCGAAGGAAATGTCCTGCACATTTTCGAGCGACGAGGACGCCGCGAGCGGCGTCGACAGCCGGAGAGGGCCGTGCGGTCACTACTTCAGCAGTCTCCCAGTGAGGCCAGCCTCGGACCGCCGAGGTGGAGACGTCGGTGGATGATTTACGATCCGCGCTGGCGAGGTGGGGTCCGAGCCTGGCCTCGTTTGGGGGTGCGCCGTGGTTGCGGTGGCCAACATCAACGAGCTCCTCGACGGCCATGTCACTTTGGATGTGGAGTGTTTGGATCGTGTCTATCTGAACGCCTATGTCCCCAACTTGCAGGTGTCGGGTCAGGTCGTCACGTTCCTGTGTGAGCGGCTGGGGGCCAAGGTCCCCTCGCCGGCGTTGTTCAACAAGCTCGGCACCGCCTTCCGCCAGGCCGTGCAGGCGTTCGCCGACGACAACGCCATCCCGGTCATCCGGTTCGCCAAGGATGCTCGCAAGGCCGATGTGATGCGTCCCTATCTGACCGCCGCCCGCCACCCGGGCGTGGTCGCCATCGGCGTCGCCCAAGAGTTCCAGTCGGTGTTCACCGGCCATGACCGCCACGCCGACCGGCCCGGACCCCCGCGCTACGCCTTCACCAAGGCCGACCGGCGGGTGAGCGTGTTCTACTTCTACATCTGGGACGACGACTTCGGGCCCGGCTTCATCAAGGTGTGCACCTACTTCCCGTATCCCGCCAAGGTGTGGGTCAACGGCCACGAGTGGGCCAAACGCCAGGCTCACAAGGCCGGCGTGGCCTTCACCGAGCTGGCCAACGGCTTCGCCTCCTGCGAGGACCCCGACGGGCTGCAAGCGATCTGTGATCGGCTCGGCCCCGGCGACATCTGGGCGTTCTTCGAACGGTGGATGGCGGTCATCCCCACGCCCCTGCGCCACACGGACCGGGCCGCCGGCTACTGGTGGGAGCTGTCCATGCGCCAAGTCGAAGTGTCCCGCACCCTCGTGTTCGACGCCCCCCGCCGGGCCCGGGCGTTCTTCGAGTCGCTGGTGACCGACAACGTCGGCATCGGCCGCCCGTCGGAGGTACGGATCATCTTCGGCCGCAACATCTACAAGAACACCAAAGGCACCTTCCGCACCCGGGTCGTGACCCGAGGCGTCGACGTCTGCCTCGACGTCAACTACCGCGACTCCCGCATCAAGGAATACCTCAAAGAAGGCCGGGCGCTGCGCATCGAAACCGTCGTCAACTCGCCCGACGACCTCGGTGTCAAACGCCGCCTCACCCACCTCGACGAGCTCCAGGCCAAAGCCCGCGCCGCCAACGCCCGGCTGCTCGCCGTCCAGAAAGCCGGCCAGGACTGTGCCATCTCGACCCCGCTGTTCGAGCGAGTCGCACTGCCCTCGATCCAAGACGGCCAACGAGTCCCCGCCTTCCGCTTCGGGGACCCCCGCGTCATGGCCCTGGCCGGCGCCCTCTGCGTGCTCGTGCACACCGTCGTCGGCTTCACCAACCGGAGCCTCTGCGCCCAGGTGAAATCGCTGCTCGACGGTCCCTACACGAGCACGCAGACCACCTACGACCTACGCCGCCTCCGCCTCAAAGGCCTCATCCGCCGTCTCCACGGCACCAACCGCTACCTGCTCACACCCGAAGGTGTCCGCGTCGCCGCCTTCTACACCAAACTCCACCACCGGCTCCTCGAACCACTCCTCGACGCCGACAAACCCCCCGCCCCCATCGAACTGCGCCGCGCCCTACGCGTCATCGACCACGCCATCGACGACTACATCACCCACGCCCGCATCCGACCCGCCGCCTGAAAACTTGCCTCAAGTCTCAACAAGAGCGGAGCTAAGGAGCCCTAGAGGTGGACGCGGCTCAGCGTCATTACGTCCGGGTCGTTCCGGTCCTGGTTGATGGGGCCACCATGCCCGAGCCGAGCCACGCCCCGACGTCGATCCTTGGTGGGACCCCCTTCTCCGTCCGCAACGACCCAGACTTCCAAACCGATGTTGACGGCATCCTGGACTTTCTCGGCGTCGTTTCGTTGTCGTCCGCGAGTGCACAACAAGTCCCACAGCCCGAGCCACTCGAGCCGCGCGAGCCGATTGCCACCATGCCTGCGGGGTTGGTACAAGCAGAGGCCACCGCTACCGCCGTCTCGGGTAACCGAGCAGCGGCCGAACCGGATGGCGGTCTCGTGTTCTTGAGCTATGCCAGCGAGGACCGGAGCCGCGTGATAGCGCTCGTCGAGATGCTGCGGGGCGACGGGATTCGCCTGTTCTGGGATCGCAGGACTCCGCCGGGCAAGAACGCGATGCAGTACCTCGGGGCAAAGCTCGCCGAGTCCCGCTGTGTGGTCGTCGTCTGGACGTCGAGTTCGGTCGCGTCGAAGTATGTGATCAACGAAGCCATTCATGGTTTCGACCGCGACCGACTGGTCCCTGTGCGCCTCGACGATGTCGTGCCGCCTTTCCCCTTCAGCAACGTCCAGGCCGCCGACCTCTCGACCTGGGACGGCGTAACCCGTTCGGAGGATGTCGACGGGTTTGTAGACGCCGTCCGTGACTGCGTGCAGGCCGAGTAGCCCGGGAAGCATTCTCGCGACTGGCTGAGTTCGGTGTGTTTCGTCCGCATGCCGACCGTCAGAATCCGGGCGTCACACCGGTCGAGATGGGCCAGCGTCGCCGCAACCTCTGCTGGCTGGGCAGGTGCGTGCCTTCGAGTGTGGTTCGATTGCCGCCGTGAGTCTTCGGGACGGGGTCGATGAGTCCGAGTCGTTGCCGGCGGGAATGCGGTACGAGCACGGTCGGGTGGTGCCGCACCTGACCGTCGACGAGCGGGTGGCTCGGGGAAGGGCGGCCCGCCAAGAGGTGCCTCGTTCGAGTCACGCCGAGTTCGGGCCGGGCGCCCATCGGGTCGACCCGGTGGCGCTGCTGGAACAGCAGGCGGCCACTCGGGTGCCCGAACTGGTTCCGATCCGCTATGGGCGGATGCTGGTGTCGCCGTTCACGTTTTACCGGGGCGCGGCGCTCATCATGGCGGCCGATTTGGCGGGGACGCCGAGATCGGGGATCACGACGCAGGTCTGCGGGGACGCGCATTTGATGAACTTCGGAGCTTTCGCCTCGCCTGAGCGCCGGCTGGTGTTCGATATCAACGACTTCGACGAGACGTTCCCGGGACCGTGGGAGTGGGACGTCAAGCGGCTCGCGGCGAGCTTCGCCATCGCCGGGCGCGACAGGGCCTTTTCCGTCAAGGAACGCGCCACGGTGCTCATGACGCTGGTCGGGGAGTACCGGACCTCGATGCACGAGTTCGCCGCCCTGCCCAACCTGGCCGTCTGGTACGCCCACCTCGACGTGGACACGGCGGTCGAGGAACTTCGCGGCGAGGTGAGTGAGTCCGTCGTCAAGCGGACCGAGGCCGGCGTGGCCAAGTTCCGGACCCGCGACAACCTGCAAGCCTTCGACAAGCTCACTCGGGTCGTAGATGGAAAGCGCCGGATCATCAGCGACCC
>DASXAI010000245.1:0-4731 GCA_036406775.1 Acidimicrobiales bacterium | reverse complement strand
ATGTCAGCCACTGAAATTTCTCGCGGGGGTGCCCGATGTCTCGTCGCCGGTGGATCTTTGGCCTGCTCGCGCTCGTGCTCTTGGCGGCCTGCTCGAGCGGGCCGGACAGTCTCGGTCGAGGCTCCGGTTCCACCTCCACCGACACGCCGACCGCGGACGAGCAGGCGGCCAACGGACCGTTGGCCGGCGATTCGTCGCTCATCGCCACGGAGCAGGGGTGCGTCCAAGCTGAAGGCAACGCGCCCTGGTACCCCACGATCGCGGCCTTCGAGGTGCACGACTCCGATCGCACGCACCTGTACGAGTGCGCCCACTTCGGCGGGGCGATGTCGGACACCAACCAGGTCTTCGCCTACCGCTCGGAACAGGACTACATCACGCCGTACAACATCGTCGACCGAGGGCCCAACGAGCTCTACATCTACGGTGGTGGCTACGGCGACAATCCCGACGCGTCGGGATCGTTCGTCTCCCGGGTCGAGCCGTCGACGTTCAACGAGGTGTGGCGGCGCGTGCTCATCAACACCCACGTCACCGGCGACTGGAACTACCCGGGCGTGCTGAACGTCGTCGGCGACGGCACCCTCGTCGTCATCTACGGGTACCAGATCGCCAAGATCGACCCGGAGACGGGAGCGGTACTCGCCCAGGCCACCCTGCCCACCGGTGACTCCAAGCCGGGCGACACCGCCTACAACGGATACGACTCGCTGCCGGACGGGACGATCATCGCCAAGTCGGTGAACCGCCAACCCGGCTGCACCGAGCAGGGCTTCTCCGCCTTCTTGAACTGTCCCGACCCAACCTCGGCGCCGGCCTCCGTGATGGTCGCCATCGATCCCTCGTCGCTCAAGGTGCTCGCGCAGATCGTCCTGCCCGAGATGATGGGCGGTCGGGTCACGACCACCACCTTCGACGGCCGCCCCGCCATCTATCTCCCGGGCACGAGCAAGCTCTACCGCTACACCTATGCCAATGGCGCCTTCAGCCCCGATACCTCCTGGGGACCGGTGTCCTACTTGCAGGACGGCCAGACGGCGGCGTCGGCCATGGCCGTCATCGGCGACGACGTCGTCACCATGACCAACGGCGGAGCGCCGTCGTCGACACCGATGAGCGTCGTGGCCGTGAGCCAGGCCGATGCCACCAAGGTCGCCAACCTCCAGCCGTTCGCCTCCAGCGGGGCCAAGAACAGCTTCATCCCGTCGATGGCAACGGTGGACCCGGCGAACCACCGGGTGTACGTCATGGACGCCGGGGCCCAGAAGTTGGCGGGTGTCGATCTCGTCGACGGTCAGCTCTCGGTGGCATGGACGCAGGACCAGACGACGCTGAGCTTCACGACGCTGATCGGGCCGCCCGACCAGCGCGTGCTCATCGGCACCGACATCCCGATCAAGGTCTTCCAGCAGCTCAAGAGCTACACCAGTGAGGCGGTGGTGTGGCGGGACGCCGGCACGGGCGCCGAACTGGCCCGGTCGAGTGAGTTCCCGAAGATGACCCAGGGGATCCTCGTGACACCGACCTACGCCGGCCTGCAGTACTTCCTGACCGCCGACGGCCACATCATCGGCCTCCAGGTCACGCCGAAGCCGACCTGACGCCACCATGACCCGCGCCTGAGTGCGGTCCTAGGGTCGGTGCATGATCGAGCCGCTCAGCGACCTGCCCGACGGTGTCATCGGCTTCCGGTTCTCGGGCCACGTGAGCAAGGACGAATACCGGACTGCGCTCTTGCCGCCGATGAAGGAGCGCATCGACCGCGGCGACAAGGTGCGCCTCGCCATCGTGATCGACAACGACTTCGATCGCTTCGAGGCCGGCGCGATGTGGGAGGACATGAAGTTCGGGTTCGGCTCGGGCCTCACCCACCTGTCATCGTGGGAGCGCATGGCATTGGTGTCGGACGCCGACTGGGTGCGTCACGCCATCACGCTGTTCGGCTGGCTCGTGCCCGGCGACGTGAAGGTCTTTCCACTCGACCAACTCGCCACCGCCAAGGCCTGGTTGGCCGGATCGAGCTGACGCCGCTCGAACTTGGCGTCACAATTCACGCCTGTCGAAAGCTAGCGTTCGCCCCGATGCGGAGCCTCCCGGGTGAAGGTCTTCCTCAGCTATAGGCGCGACGACACCGGTGGGCGGGCCGGCCGTCTCTTCGACCTCTTTGTCGCCCGGTTCGGACCTCGCAACGTGTTCCAGGACGTCAATGCCGTCGCCCCCGGGCTCGATTTCACCGCCCAGGTCGAGGCGGCTATTGCGGCGAGTGAGGTCGTACTCGTCGTCATCGGGCCGAACTGGCTCGGCGACGCATCCGGCGACGGCAACCGACGGATCGATGAGGCCGGCGACTTCGTCCGCCAGGAGGTGAGTCAAGCGCTGGCCGCCGGCATTCGGGTGGTACCGGTGCTGGTCGACGGGGCGTCGTTGCCGGTGGCCGAGGACTTGCCCGACGATCTGGCGCCCCTCGCGCACCGTCAGGCCGTCACGCTGCGCGATGTCTCCTGGCACACCGACGTCAACGATCTGATCCGTCGTCTCGAGGGTGAGCAGTCCGTCACCACACCTCGAAATCGGCGGCCGATCGTGCTGGCGGCCGGCATCGTCGGCCTCCTCGTGGTGGGGATCATCGTGACCGTACTCATCATCCGCGCTGGTGATGAGGGAACCTCGTCAGACCAGAACAGTGACGGCTCGGTCGCCGACACATCGCCGATCAACTTGCCGCCAGGCCTTCAGTTCGCGCGGACGGCCAGCGCCACCAGAGTTTGTGGACCCGGGGGTCAGGTCGTGTTCTCCGCCGGACCGGCCGAGCAGCAGGGCGACCTGATAGTTACCGACTTCACGGCATCGGCGCACGGCCTCCAGACCGACACACTCATGAATCCGGTGCGAGTCGTGGACGACCAGAGTCGACCGTACGAGGGGCCCGACGGCGGCGATGCGTTCGTTCTCGGCCAGGACGGGTCGGGTCCGACGAACCACGTGGCCCACCTGAGCGTGAATCGCGACGAACAGGCGCACCCCGGCACCACTGGTCTGGTACTCGTCATCACCGGCGCGTGCACCAGCGACAAGGTCTACCTGCCGATCGTGGCACCCGGAGGGTGATCGGTCAGGAAGTGGACCGGCGAGACGATCACGTGGCGACAGGCCGCTCCCTCGCGAGGCCGGCCGCCGACAGCACGATCATGTGGCGCGGGCTGGGCGGCAGGTCGAGCCGGTCGAGTACCTCGCCGGCGCGGCGGAGGTACTGGTGGGCCCGGCCGACGTGGCCGGCGTCGAGCAGGAGCTCGGCGGCCCAGAGATAGTGGTGCTCCTCGTACGGCTCGCAGACGATGAGATCCTCGATCAGATCGATGCCGGCGCTGAGGTCACCGCGCTCCACTGCGACTCTCGCGAGGAGATCGAGCAGGGCGATGCGCCGCTGGCGGAGTCGCTCGCGAGGCGCGATGGCCCACTCGGCGTAGGCGAGGTCGGTCAGCAGGTCGCCCCGGTAGCGGCTCAGGGCGCTGCGAGCCAGGCTGCTGGCGCCGAGGGCTTCGTCGCCGCGGGTGGCAAGCGCGCGCCCGGACTCGTCGTCGAAGTCGACGGCATCGATCGTCGTGCCCTCGGTGAACAGCAGCGTGTCACCGCTGCGCACGACCAACTCGATGCCCGTCGAGGCCTTGACTCGGGACAGGAGTTTGCGCAGCAGCGTCCTGGACCGGTCGGGGGATTCCTCGGGCCAGAGCGCCTCCAACACGACATCGGTCGGGCATCGGCCGCGATGGGCCGCGAGGCAGCCGACGAGCTGCTCCGGGTGGCCGGGCGGCACCACCACGGCCACGCCCCCGACCGTGACGCGGCACGAGCCGAGCACGGCCACATGGACGTGACGGCCGAGGGCGCCCACGCGGTCGGCGGCGGTCGAGCCGTGGGCCGCCGCCACACCGACCAACCGGCTGGCGAGGGTCGAGTCGACGTCGAAGGGAAGGGTGGGCCGGCCGAGCGCGCTCGCTCGCTCGAAGACGGCGGCCGCCACCGGGCCTGCTCGGCCGTCGCCGAGCCGGAGCAGCGCCGCGGCGCGCAGCAGATCGATCATGAACTCGACCCGGGGAGCGGGTTCCGCGTCGGTCGCGGCCGCCGCGAGTAGCTCCAAGGCACGCTCGGGATCGCCGTGGCGGACCTCGATGGCCGCCTCCGCCAGCGCGCAGAGTTCCTCGACGGCGCACGGATGGGCCCGGGCCCGGCGGAGATAGTTCCGCGCCGCGGTGTCGTCGCCGACGCGCGCGCAGAGTTCAGCGGCGTCGGCCAGGAACTGCGCACCCATCCGCTGGTCGAACCAGTCGCCGCGGTTCGCCTCGACCGCCGTGACGGCTGCGAGTGTGGCGTCGCGGTGGCGTCGGCAGGCGGCGATGCGGGCCGACTCCCAGTACGAGAACGCCGCCAATCGAGTGTCGTGCAGACGAGCCGAGAGTTCGATCGCCTGAGCGGTGACCCGCTCGGCGTCGTCGAGCCGCCCGGCGTTCTCGTAGGCCTCGCCGAGAAGGCTGAGACCGGCGCTGGCCATGTGCACGGGGAGGGGCTGGAGGGCGAGCGCGGCCTCGAGGCGCTCGAAGGCCCGTTCGTACTCGCCGGCGTAGCAGTAGACGGAGTACCCGAGACCGATCAGGGCGTCGGCCAGGCCGGGTTGGTCACCGGCCGTGCGGTAGAGGTCGACGCTGTCAACGAGCTCGCGTTCGGCCGCCCTCG
>DASXAI010000244.1:0-2490 GCA_036406775.1 Acidimicrobiales bacterium | reverse complement strand
CGCTGCTCCGGCACCTCGTATGTCTGACCCAACGCATCACCCGGCTCCAGTCGCTCGGACCGCCCCGTGTCACCAACGCCAGTGCGACCCTCGGTGAGACCATCGGGTCGACCGTCGCCATTCAAGCCGGCCGCTGTCACGATCACTTCGGCGATACGGGTGAGCGCCTGTTGCTGCTCGGGCTCAGAGAGCAGATCCAGCGGCGACTCGAGCGGCCGGACCCATTCGAAGTCCAGCAGTCGAGCCTGTGGGAGCGGCTGCCGCAGATACGCCGAACTGACGGGCACACAGATCAGCCTGGCCAGTCCCTGGTCAACCGCGGCGAGCACGGCCGGCAACTCTGTTTCAACGATGAACTCAGATGCCAAGAAGTCCTGGCTGATCAGCAAGACGCCAACCCGCGTGCGATCGAGAGCCCTCTGTATGTCACGTCGCCACAGGGCGCCCTTCTCGATGTACGTGTCGGCCCATACCACGAACCCTCCGGCGCGTTCCCACGGCTTGAGGAACGGGAGGAGCCGGTCGCGCCACGTCGGGTTCTGGTGGCTGTAGCTGATGAAGACGTGGTCCCGTTGTAAGTCAGCCATGACCGCCCCGTCGGACGGCAGCATGATACGAGGCGAGGCCACGCTCGTCGCTGCCGGCCGTTCCAGCGTCGATGTGACGGTTTTGCACCTCAGAAGTGCATTTCCGTCACATCGGCGAGACAGACCGTCAGGAGACGTCGTCGTCGACCTCGCGGCACACGCAGAACTCGTTGCCCTCGGGGTCGGCGAGGACCTGGTACGACCACAGGTCGGGCGGACCGACCGGCTCGCCCAACACCGACGCACCGAGCCCGACGAGCCGCTCCACCAGCAGCTCGGGCGCGTGCGTGTACAGGTCGAGGTGCAGTCGGTTCTTGGCCGCCTTGGGCTCGGGGACGCGCTGCAGGAAGATCACCGGCCCGTCGTCGTCGGGCGACTCGAGGTTGAGGTACGGATGACCGTCGCCGGCGGTGCGCACGTAGCCGAGGGCGGCCTCCCAGAACGGCGCCAGCTCCGTCGGGTCGCGGCAGTCGATGCCGATCTCGACGCGCGGCCGAGCCGTCACTGACCGACCAGCTCGGTCCGGAGGTCGCGCTTCAGGATCTTGCCGGCGGGATTGCGGGGCAACGGCTCGTCTCGGAACCAGATCCGCACGGGCACCTTGAACGCGGCCAGGCGCTCGGCCACGTGAGCCCGTAGCTCCTCCTCACTCACGTCCATGCCGGGCAGGGCGTACACGATGGCTCCGACCTCCTCGCCCAGCACCTGGTGCGGGATGCCGATGACGGCGGCGTCGTTGACGGCCGGGTGCTCATAGAGGGCCGCCTCCACCTCGACGCAGTACACGTTCTCGCCGCCCCGGATGATCATGTCCTTGGCCCGGTCGACGATGTAGACGAAACCGTCGTCGTCGACGCGGGCCACGTCGCCCGAGTGCAGCCAGCCATCCGAGAACGACGACGCCGTGGCTTCGGGCTTGTTCCAGTACCCCTTCACGACGTTCGGCCCCTTGATCCACAGCTCACCGACGTCGCCGACCGCCAGCGCCCCGCCGTCCGGGTCGACGACCTTGACGTCGACCACGGCCACCGGCACGCCCACGCTGTCGGGCTTGCGGAGGTAGTCGTCGCCCGAGTTCAAGGTCGTCACCGAGGACGTCTCCGTGAGGCCGTACCCGTTCGACGGCGTGCGCCCCGGTAGCAGCGCCTCGATCCGCCGGACCAGCTCCGGCGCCGCCGGCGCACCGCCGTAGCCAATGGCCCGGACGCTCGACGTGTCGCGCCGCGAGAAGTCAGGATGGTCGAGTACCTGCCACACCATGGCCGGCACCCCGCCGAACGTCGTGATGTGCTCGCGCTCGATGAGCTCGAGGGCGCGGCCGGCGTCCCACTTGTGCATCAGCACGATCTTGCCGCCGAAGGCCAGGTTGGCCACGAGGATCGAATGGCACCCGGTCGCGTGGAAGAACGGGACCGACAGCAGGTACGCGTTCTGGTCGCTCGTGCGCACGGCGGCGCCGTCGGCGATGGCGGGATCGGTGGCCCGCATGGTGGCCCGCGCCGCCGAGAACGCCAGGCTCAGGAGATTGGTGCAGATGTTGCGCTGGGTACCGAGGGCGCCCTTCGGCTGACCCGTGGTGCCCGACGTGTAGAAGATGGTGGCGTCGTCGTCCGGCGCCAGCGCGACATCGGCGGGCGGCTCGGCGTCGGCGGGCACATCACCGAGCACGTCGCTGAACCGCAGGACGCCGGCTGGCAGCTCCGCTCGTTCGTCCCGAGCCACCACGACCGCTCGCACCGCTGACAACGAGGCCAGGTGCGGCTCGATGCGGTCGAGCCGCTCACCGTCGACGAACAGGACCGACGTGCCCGAGTCGGCCAGGCCGTACTCGAGCTCAGGCCCTGTCCACCAGGCATTGAGCGGGACGATGACGGCGCCCGCCGCCGCCGCGGCCCAGAAGGCG
>DASXAI010000243.1:0-4779 GCA_036406775.1 Acidimicrobiales bacterium | reverse complement strand
GACGTCTCACCGAGGCGCTGGGCGTGCGGGCCGGTCCCGACGCCGGCGCCCCCACCCCACTGGCCCAGCTGTTGGCGGCGGCACCCGACTGCGGTGCGGCCGCGCGTGATGCCGTCGACGCGTTGCGGACCGCCCTGGCCGACTGCCTCACCCTGGGGCCGGCACCGGCGCCGCAAGTCGAGCGGCTGCGCCTGTTCCTCGGTCCCGTCGTCCGGCGGCGCTACGACAATCCCGAGCCGCGTCTCGCCGACCTGGCCGAGGTCGAGGCGGCCGCCGCCCGCTATCCCACTCGCACCGCGCTGCTCACCGACTTGGTGCTCGACCCGCCCCAAGCCACGGGCGACCTCGCCGGTCCGCCCGGGCTCGACGACGACTGGCTGACGCTTTCCACTGTCCACTCGGCCAAGGGCGGCGAGTGGGACGTCGTTCACGTGATTCACGCCGCCGACGGATGCTTCCCGTCGGACATGGCCACCGGATCGGTCGAGGAGTTGGAGGAAGAGCGTCGGCTCTTCTACGTGGCTTGCACGCGCGCTCGCAACGTGCTCGAGATCTCGTGGCCGCTGCGCTATCACCACAACCGCCAGCACCCCACCGACCGCCACGGCTGGGCCCAGCGGTCGCGGTTGATCACGCCCGAGGTCGAGGCGCGGCTCGACGCCACGTCAGTGGGGCCGGTGGTAGCCGACGATCCCGCCGCCCCGGGGGGCGCCGTCGCCGCGGTCGACGCCCGCCTGGCCGACCTCTGGGCCTGAGCCCTCTCCCTCTGCGCCTCGATCTACGTCCCGGCCGTGGCGACGTCGAGCACCGCCGACGCATGGGTGGCCGCCTGCTCGTCCGACACTGTCCCGCCCAGCTCCACGATGAAGGCGGCACTGCCGGGTACGACGCTCTCCTGCCACGGCGACGCCGTGCCGGTGTAGGTCCCGCCTGTCACCGGCATGATCGGCAGCCCGGTGAGCTCCGAGTAGCGCTGCACGAGCTGACCCTTCTCGCCCGTGGCGGGCGACAGTCGGTTCAGGTCCTGGTGGTACCAGATCGCCAGCTCGGGCTGGATCTCCATCGTCAACGTCACCATGGCCTGCGTCTCCGGCTCGCTCGCCGGCCCGGGGCCCGCGTACTCCCAGTCGCCCGGATGACCGAGCGGAGCCCACCGCAATGGGAAGTTGCGGTTGAGGTCGACTTCGTGGGCGTTGGTGCGGGTGTCGTGGGCCTGTCCGTCCGGGTTCATCGACTCGACGAGATAGAGGTGGATGCCCTCCGGCACGGGCGCCCTCATCAGGTCGCGCACGACCTGCACGCCCCCCGTCTCGTTGCCGTGGATGACGCCCACCACGAGGACGACCTTGCCGCCCACCGTGCCGCGTTCCACGACGCTGATGGGCCGGCCCTCGACGGAGCGGCCGATCTCCCAGCTCCGCTCGACGGGGCCCGGCGGGTCGGTCCGCACCGCGGGGGTGGTGGCGGTGACGCCCTCGATGACCGTGGTCGTATCGGCCGCGGCCGCCGTGGTGGGCGGGATCGTCGTCGTGGCCACGGTCGTCACCGGGACGGTGGTGGTGGCGACCGCCGTCGTCGGCGTGTCTGCGACAGCAGTCGTGGCCGGATCGGCCCGCTGGCCGCGCGCGCACGCCGCCAGCAGGAGCAGGGCCACCGCCGCCCGCGTCCCCCTCGCCACGCCGACCACGCTAATCGGGGCCGACGCGACGCTTTTGCACCTCTGGCGTGCATTTCCGTCACATCGGCGGGGTGCGGGCCGCCGTAGCGTGGGCCCATGCGGGTCCGATCGGGGCCGAGGTACGCCGGCATCGCGGTGATCCTCGCGGTGAGTCTCTTCGTGCTCTCGCCCGCGCTGCGGTCGTCGCCGCGTGACGGCTTCCCTCTGTCGAACTACCCGATGTTCGCCACCGATGTCGGGCGGGACGCCCGTGTCGACACCGCCGTGGGCCTGCGCGCCGACGGCTCGGTCGAGCGGCTGTCGCCGCGCCTCGTCACCGGCACCGACGAGGTCATCCTCGCCGCCAGCACCGTCACCAACGCGGTGGCGGCCGGTCCCGCCACCGCCGCCGGCCTCTGCGCCGAGATCGCCGGTCGGGTGGCGGCCAGCCGGCCCGACGTCGCCCAGATCCGGCTGGCCACCGAGACGTACGACGCCGTCGACTTCTTCGACGGCCAGCGGGCGCCCGCGGCGGTGGAGGTGCACGTCACGTGTCCGGTGCCGTGACGCTCACTGCGGCACCCACCGCTCGCACCGGCGGCGTCGTCGCCCAGCGCGACGTGGCGCCGCCCGAGCGGCTCGCCATGGTCCGCATCCTCGTCTCGGCCTACGCCGTAGTGTGGCTGGCGTTCGCGCTCCCGGGCATCGCGGGACTCACCGACGCCGGCGCGGCGCGATGGCATCCCGTCGGCGTGCTGGCGTGGCTCGACACCCCGCTGGCGTCGGGTTGGCTGTGGTTGTTCGTCGCGTTGACCTTCGGCGCCGGCATCGCCTTTCTCGTCGGCGCCGGCGCCCGCGTCACGGGGCCGCTCTTCGCCGCCGCCTTCCTCGTGGTGACGACCTACCGCAGTTGCTGGGGCCAGATCTTCCACACCGACGACCTCGTGGCACTCCATCTCATCGTGCTGTCCCTGGCGCCGGCGGCCCACGCCTGGTCGGTCGACGCCCGCCGCCGCCATTCTTCGCCAGTGGCGCCCGTTGGGGCGGAATTCGCACCATTGGGCGCCACAGGCGCACATCGGGGCACGCCGGCGAGGAGGTACGGGTGGCCGCTGCTGCTGATGAGCGTGATCACGGTGCTCGCCTACGTCCTGGCCGGCTGGGCCAAGCTGCGCACCAGTGGGCTCGACTGGATCACCGGCTCGGTGCTGCGCGACCAGGTCGCCCAGGACAATCTCCTGAAGGAGCTCTTCGGCGCGCCCTCATCCCCGCTCGCCAGCACCGTGTTGTCGCACGCGTGGCTCTTCCCGCCGATGGCCGCCTTCGCCGTGGTGGTCGAGCTCGGCGCGCCGGTGGCGCTGCTCGGCGGCCGCTGGCGCGACGTCTGGGTCGGCGCGGCGTGGCTGTTCCACCTCGGGATCCTCGTGCTGATGACCACGTTCTTCCCGTACCAACTCAGCGGCATCGCCTACGCCTCGATGTTCCGGGTCGAGCGACTTCCCGGCAGGCTCGTCGCGCCGTTCCGCCGCTGAACTACGGTGCGCGGCCATGGCCGCCAAGAAGAAGACCACGGCGAAGAAAGCGGCCGCCGCGGCGCAGCCCGACAAGGTGCTGTTGACCAACCGCTCGGCCTTGACCGCCAAATACGGGGCAAAGCTGGCCGCCGTCGACAAAGCAGTGGCCGCCCTGGCGGCGGCCGACAAGGCGCGGGGCCTCACGACGGCCGTAGTGAACCTCGACGACGCCGCCGTCATGAAGGCGCTCGGCGCCACGGCCGTCACCGACGCCACCGATCCGGGCCAGAACAAGACGGCGATCGACGCCGTCTTCCACGCCTACACGCCTGACTACCTCGTCCTGCTCGGCAGCGTCGACGTCGTGCCGCACCAGCCGATGCGCAACCCGGTGTACGACGGCGCCAACGACGTCGACCGGTTCGCGCCCGGGGACCTGCCGTACGCGTGCAACGCGCCGTTCAGCGACGACGCCAGCGACTTCATCGGCCCCGACCGTGTGGTGGGCCGGATCCCCGACGTCACCGGCGCCACCGACCCGGCCGCCCTGCTCGCCGTGCTGGCCGTCGCCACGAAGTGGAAGCAGCGCACCCGCGCCGACTACGAGGACCACCTCGGCATCACGGCCAAGGTGTGGCAGAAGTCGACGGTGCTCTCCCTGCGCAACGTCTTCGGCGCCGCCGACATCCACACGTCTCCCACCGAAGGACCGGCGTGGGAGAAGGCGATGCTCAGCCGTCGGGTCCACTTCGTCAACTGCCACGGCGCCGACTCCGACTCGCAGTTCTACGGCCAGGAGGGCACGAACTACCCGGTGGCGCACCAGGCCAAGTTGGTGAGCGGCCACGTTCGGGCCGGCACCATCGCCGCCGCCGAGTGCTGCTACGGCGCCCAGCTGTGGGCGCCGCAGGGCGTCGACGGCCAAGAGCCCATGCCGATCGCGTACTTGCGCAGCGGCGCCTTCGGCTTCTTCGGGTCCAGCACCATCGCCTACGGGCCGGCCGACTCCAACGGCGACGCCGATCTCGTGTGCCAGTACTTCATCGAGTCGGTGCTCAACGGGGCGTCACTCGGACGGGCGGCGCTGGAAGCTCGCCAGAAGTTCGTCCGCGGCGTCACGGTGCTGTCTCCCGTCAACACCAAGACGCTCGCTCAGTTCAGCCTGCTGGGCGACCCGTCGATCCAGCCCGTGCCAACGCCCACGGCGGCGCCGGGTGTCACCGGCAAGGCCGTTCGCACGGCGCACCGCGAGCGGCTGCTGCAGAACGCCGTCGCCAACCTACGCGACACGAACATCACGCGCCGCGAGGACGACGCCCGGGACGTACCCGAGGTCCAGTCGCAGTTGTTGAGCGACGTCGGACCGCTCGACGGGGCCCAGGTGCAGTCCTTCGCCGTGGCCCCGCCGCCGTTGTCGTCGATCCTGCCGTCGCCGCACGCCGAGCTCGACAGTGGGGCCCGCATCCGTGTCGTGCTGGGCCGATCGACCGTGCCGGCGCCGACGCCGTCCATCGTCGCGGTGGAGGCGCGCGAGGAGGACGGCCGCATCGTGGGCCGTCGGGTGGTGCTGTCGAAGTGATGGCGCGCCCGGCGTGAGCGACACGGCGT
>DASXAI010000242.1:0-1580 GCA_036406775.1 Acidimicrobiales bacterium | reverse complement strand
ACCGGAAGCGGGCCAGCACGACGACAGCTGACGAGGCCACGACGAACTGCAACATGGTGGTGGTGTTGAGCCCGAAGAGGGGGCCGCTGAGAACACCCGCCAGCGCCGCCAGCATCGACCCGAGGCTCCACGCCAGGCGGGAGGTGAACGCGGGGTTGATGCCGCGGATCGACGCGAGGTCACGGCGGTCGACGACGGCGCGCGTCATCAAGCCGATGCGCGTCCGGGTGAGGAGGAGCCAGAGGGCGCCCACCACGATGGCGGTGGCAGCGAGGATGATGAGCTGGTCCGAGTTGATGCTGCCGGACCCGATCCTGTAGACGCTCGGCGGCACAGGCCCGATGCCCGGCACGCTGTAGGCGTCCTGCACGGCGCGCAGGCCGAGATCCGGGAAGTGATCCGTGAGGATCTTGACGGTCTCGAGCCCCAGCGCCGGCAGAGCGAGCAGGAGCCCGACCGACCCGATGAGGCGCGCCACCTCTGGCGCCTGGGCCAGGCGCCGGAACACCACCCGTTCGAGGGCGAGGCCGGCCAGGGGCGCCAGGATGAACACGACGAGGACGAACGCGATGCCCCGGGGCATGAACGCGCCGAGCTCGTAGTACGTGAGCGTCGCCATGAAGGCGAACGAGCCGAAGGCCAGGTTGTAGATGCCGCTCGCCGAGTAGATGAGCACGAGGCCGCTGGCGAAGAGCGAGTAGATGGCGCCGGCGACGAGGCCCGAGACGAGGAACACCACGAACTGCGACATCGGTCAGCGCTCCCTCGCCGTCCGGGCGGCCATGCGTCCGGCGGTGCGGCCGAACACGAGACAGTTGCTGTAGGAGTTGCCGCTGCCGAGATACACGTCGCCGAGCACGCCCCCGGTGCACTCGCCTGCGGCGAACAGGTTGGCTACGACGTCGCCAACCTCGTTCAGGACGCGCCCATCGGTGTCAATCCGGAGGCCCACCGAGGTGAGGGCGATCGTCGCTGGACGCACTTCGGCGCCGTAGAAGGGCGGCGTGGTGACCGACCGCAGGAACCGGCTGTCCTTCAGGAAGTCGCGATCCTCACCTTCGGCGACGAGGCGGTTGTAGCGGCGCACCGTGCCGGCCACCACGTCCGGACGAAGGCCGAGCCGCTCGGCCAGTTCCGCGATGGTGCCGGCCGTGGCCAGCCGGCCCTCGCCCGACATTTCGGCCACCATCTCGTCGTTCCAGTTCGGGCTGCGCCGTCCGGGCATGCTCGGATTGCTCTGGCGATAGGCGGCGGGCTGGCCGGCCGGGGCGGCCACTCGCGCCGCCTCGTCGAACAACACGAACGCCCGACCGCCTTGCAAGCGCACGAGGCGATCGAGCAGGCCGTAGGCGACCGTCTCGTCGCAGAAGCGCCGGCCCTGGGCGTTGACCAGGACGAGCCAGCCCGGCAGGGTCGCCTCATACTGGCGGACGAAGTTGGGTGTCAGGAATGTCAGGCCCCGCCCGTGGCCGGCGATCTGGGCGCCCACTTGCTCGCCGAGGTCGATGGCGTCGCCCTGGGCCCCGTCCGCGCCCATGTACCACGTCCAGTCGCCGAGAGCTGATGGGTAGAACCGGCTC
>DASXAI010000241.1:0-3283 GCA_036406775.1 Acidimicrobiales bacterium | reverse complement strand
CAGCCCGGACGGCGCGCAGCCTGGCCAGCGGGTGCAAGTCGGGGATGGCCACGTGGACGGGCTCGCGGTGCAGGGGCCGGAAGGCCAGGCTGTCGTCGTTGGCGCCGGCCAGGCGCACGAAGGCCACGTCCAGCTGACGGGCGGCCAGGGCCGCGAGGTGCGCGCCGGCCTGCCCGACCATCGTATCGAGGGCGACTGAGGGGAACCGCTCGCGGAAGATCCGGACGGCCAGCGGCACCGACGCCGAGGCAGCCCCGGCCGGATACCCGATCCGCAGCCTGGTCATGCCCTCGCCGGCCTCCCGCGCCGCCTGGACGGCATAGGTGACCGCTTCGCTTGCACTGCGGCCGTGCTCGAGCAGGACCCGTCCCGCCTCGGTCAGCTCGATGCTGCGGCCGCGGATCAGCAACTCGACCCCCAGCTCGCGCTCCAGGGCGAGGATCTGCTGGCTGAGGGGCGGCCGGCTGATCTGGAGGCGCTTGGCCGCCCGGCCGAAGTGCAGCTCCTCGGCGACGGCAATGAAGTAGCGAAGTTGCCGGAACTCCATCCACGGCTCCTCTGCGTACCGACTTGAACGGAGCCCTACCTTAGAGGGGGTGTGAACAAATGTCAAGAACAAATGTGCAACATCTGTTCAGAGCACTTGTGCATCAGCCGGGATGGGGCTATGGTGAAGCTGCCCCAGCGGAGCGGTTCTGAGGGGGGACGC
The DNA here is from genome assembly GCA_036406775.1 of Acidimicrobiales bacterium. GTDB lineage: Bacteria > Actinomycetota > Acidimicrobiia > Acidimicrobiales > Ilumatobacteraceae > DASXAI01. The sequence continues at coordinate 2,574 of DASXAI010000241.1, read as the reverse complement.
CGTGCGCGGACCAGTCAGCTACTACGATCCCGACGAGGTCGAGCCGATGGTCACGGCGGCGGTCATGTACTACCAGGCGCACCGGTCCCAGGCGCAGATCGCCCGGCACCTCGGCGTCAGCCGGCCGACCGTGAGCCGGCTACTGGCCCGGGCCCGCCAGCTCGGCATCGTCAGGATCGAGATCATCCCCCCGACCGCCGACCCGGGGCTTGGCAAGGACCTCCAGGAGCGGCTCGGGCTCCGCGGCATCCACATCGCCGCCGGGCTGGCCGACCCCGACGACCCCGGGCCGGTGCTGGCCGGCCGGCTCAACGACGCGCTCGCCGGCATCGGCCTCCAGCCCGGTGACGTGCTCGTCGTCGGTTGGGGCCGGGCCATCTACAGCCTGGGCCGCTACGAGCTCGCCCCCCTGCCCGGGGTGGTGGTCGTGCCGGCGCTGGGCGGCGGCGCGGAGGACCGGCCCTGGTTCCAGGCGAACGAGATCACCAGGCGCTGGGCGGTGACCCTCCACGGCACCCCCCGCTATCTCCACGCCCCGGCGTTCGTCTCGTCAGCGCTCAAGCGGTCCCTGGTCCACGAGGAGGGCGTCCACTCCACCCTCGACCTCTGGGACCGGGCCAAGGTCGCCCTGGTGGGCATCGGCGCCTACCCCAAGCCTGACTCCAGCCTCGTCGCCGTCGGCTTCTCCGACGGCGACCCGGCGATCGCCGAGGCCACGGGGGACGTGGTCGGCCGCTTCTTCACCGGCGACGGGACGCTGATCCACTACCCGGACGAGCCGCGGCTGCTGGGCATCACCCCCGACCTGCTGCGGCGCATCCCGCACGTGGTCGGGATCTCCGTCGGTGCCGACAAGGCCAGGGCGATCGTCGGGGCGGCCCGGGCCCGGCTGATCAACACCCTGGTCACCGACGCCGGGACGGCCCGCGCGGTGGCCGCCCTGCTCGACGCCTAGGGCGCTCGACCAGGGCGGCCACCTGCGGGCGATTGGCCCTACCTCAGGACGAGCTCACCTCTCGAATGAGCTGCGACAGGTCGGTCCCGGCAAGCGTGTGCTCCTTGCCGCCGCTGTTGAGGACGGTCTTGCCCCTGACGATGCGGGCGTTGGCCGCCAGCCAGCTCTTGCTGGCGGCGGTCGCCGAGGTCACCGTGTCGACGCCGAGGCTCTGGATCTCGATGTCGTCGCCGTCGCCACCATCGATGATGTCGGTGCCCGGCCCGCCGATGAGCACGTCGTCGCCCGCACCACCGGACAGCACGTCGTCGCCGTCGCCGCCGACGAGGACGTCGTCCCCGTCGCCGCCGCTGGACGTGAGCTGGATCGACCCGGCCGCCAGGCCGGACGCATCGACTGCGTCGTCCCCGGCGACCGCGTTGACAGTGAGTCGGTCGTTGGCGGCCTCGGCGCCGGTGATGTCCACGCGTGCCGCCAGCCCTGTCGTGCTCACGAGCGAGCCGTCGCCCTCGACGACGATCAGGTCGTCGGCGTTGGTGCCGTTGACGATCAGGGTGTCCGGCTGCGCGTCGCCGCCGCCGGCCGCGGCCGCCAGGTCGGCGTTCAGCTGGGTCAGATCCGTGCCACTGAGGTCATTGACCACGATCGTGTCGGTGCCGCCGAGGGGCCGGAGCTCGACGCGCTCGATGTCGTCGAGGTCCATCGTGATGTTGCCGATGTTGCGGAGGAACCGGACGCGTCCCCCGTTGGCGGCGATGTCGAAGTTCTCGTTGACGTTGGAGCCGAAGAAGCGCATCGTGTCGGCTCCTTGCTGGCCCTCGAGGTTGTCGTTCCCGTCGCCGGGATCCCACTGGAAGACATCGTCGCCGGCGCCGAGCAAGGCCACGTCGTCGCCCTGCTGGCCATCGACGACGTCGTTGCCGTCGCCGCCGAGCAGGACGTCGGCTCCGTTGCTGCCGAGGAGCGTGTCGTTGCCGACACCGCCGTCGACGGTGATCGCGATGAGGGCGGCCAGGTTGCCGGTTGCGGTGAAGCTGTCGTCGCCGCCGTTGGCGTTGACGACCAGCTTCTCGGAGGTGCCGATGTCGATCGCGAACGGCGCGGGAGCGACGCGGTCGAACCGGACGCGCGCGCCGTTGGCCGTGGCGGTGAACTGCTCGGCGCCGTTGCCGCCGTTGGCCTCGACCGTGTCGCTGCCGCCTCCGCCTTCGTTGAGGTCGGTGTCGTCGCCGGGGTTCCACACCATCCGGTCGTCGCCGCCCTGGCCGAAGGCCTGGTCGTCCGCGTCGCCGCCGGTGAGGGTGTCGTTGTCGGCACCGCCGAACAGCAGGTCGCTGCCGCCACGGCCGAGGAGGGTGTCGTTGCCACCCTGGCCGAAGAGCTGGTCGCCCCCCGAGCCGCCGGTGAGGACGTCGTTGCCGGTGCCGCCGAACAGGTTCGCGACCGGAAGCGCGCCGTTGGCCTCGTTGAGGCTGATCGTGTCGTCGCCGGCCAGCCCGAAGGCCTGGATCTTCGACGTGTTCGCCACCGTCGGCGTGCCTCCGACGACCGCGATCGCGCCGTTGTTCACGAGGATTCTCCCCGCCGCGTCGCGGCTGATCGTGATCGAGTTGTTGGCG
>DASXAI010000240.1:0-14022 GCA_036406775.1 Acidimicrobiales bacterium | reverse complement strand
GGTTCGATCTCGCCTACCTCGACCCGCCGTACAACCAGCACCGCTACACGGCGAACTACCACGTGTGGGAGACGCTGGCGGCGTGGGACGCACCGGCGCACTACGGCGTGGCGTGCAAGCGAGTCGAGCTGCGCGATCCGGCGACCCGCAGCGTCTTCAACGACCGCCGCCGCATGCCCGGCGCCCTGCGAGAGTGCGTGAAAGGCGTCGACGCGGCGGTCGTGGCCGTCTCGTACAACGACGAGGCATGGGTGAGCCTCGACGAGTTGGTCGACATGTGCTCGGCCCGGGGCCCCGTCATCGTGCTCGCCTTCGACTCCCGCCGCTATGTGGGCGCCACCATCGGCATCCACAACCCGGCGGGCGAGAAGGTCGGCCGGGTCTCCCACGTGCGCAACACCGAGTACGTCGTCGTGGCCGGCGACCTGTCGGCCCGCCAGCGCCGCGCCGTCCGGAGCCTCGCCGTGACGGAGTGACGCCGCGGAACGCCCCGCGGAACGTTGTCTACAACTTGTCTACCAACAGGCGCTCGACGGTGCGGGCGGCCCGCTGCTGCCGGGTCTCGGCCTTCTTGGCCTCGGCCACGTAGCGGGCATGCTCCCGCCGATGGGTGAACGACAGGTCCTGGAACCGGGCCGCCGCCTCGGGCGAGGCGGCCAGGGCGGCCGCCAGCTCGGCCGGCACGTCCACCACCCGCTCGCCCGTGTCCCGCTCCACCACCACGGCGACGGTGTCGCCCACGTCGACACCGGCTGTGGCCCGGATCGACTTCAGGATCCCGACGCAGAACGTGCCGTCGCCCATCGGCATGGTGGACCCGGTGTACGGGACGCCGTTGAACGTGACCCGGACGGGGAACCGAGCCCTCGTGCCGAACACCGCACCGGCGCCATCCGGCAACCGCACATACGCGCCCCCACCCCGCCCGGCCGACTCGATCACGGCGTCGAAGGCGAGCCGATCCGGCACCGGACCAGCGTAGGGTGATCGCAGTGGCGGTCCGTGAACGGGACGTGGGCGAGCTCGCTCGCCGGCTGGCCCGCCTGACCCGCCCGAGCCTCGCCGGCCGGCTGCGGCAGCGGGCCGACCCGAGCGAGCTCCTGATGGGCTGGGCCGTGCGCCGGCCCGAGTTCAAGGTGCCGCTGTTCCGCTTCGTCGACGCCCTGCCCGCCTGCCGCACGGCGGGCGACGTCATGGCCCACCTCGACGGCTACCTCGACACGCCGGCGAGCCCGTGGCTCGTGCGGGCCGGGCTCAAGACGGCCGAGGCCGTGCCGGGCGGCGATCACGTCGCCGCCGCCACCGCCCGCAGCGGCGTACGTCGCATGGCCCGCCGGTTCATCGCCGGGCAGTCGGCCGCGGAGGCCACGGACGCCCTCGCCGACCTGTGGCGCCACGGCTACGCCGCCAGCGTCGACCTGCTCGGCGAGAAGACCGTCACCCTCACCGACGCCGACCGCTACGCCGCTCGCGTGATGGACCTGCTCACCACGGCGACCGCCGCCGCGCCGACCTGGCCGGTCAACGATCTCCTCGAGCACGATCCCTGGGGCCCGCTCCCCCGCGTCAACGTGTCGATCAAGGCGACGGCGCTGGCGCCGATGCTCACCCCGTACACGCTCGCCGCCGGCATCGACGAGGCCATGGAGCGGCTCGGCCCCATCCTCGACCACGCCCTCCGAGCCGGTGCCACCGTCAACTTCGACAGTGAGCACGACGAGGTCAAGGACCCCACCTTCGCCCTCGTCCGCGAGGTCGGCCGCGCTTACCCTGACGGACCGCAGCTCGGGTGCGTGGTGCAGGCCTACCGCACCGACGCCCACGACGACCTCTGCGCGCTCATCGAATGGAGCGCCGCCGCCCTGCGCCGGCCGCTGCAAGTTCGCCTGGTGAAGGGCGCGTACTGGGATGCCGAAACCATCACCGCCCGCGCCCACCGCTGGGCGCCGCCCGTGTGGCAGGCGAAGCCCGACTCCGACGCCAGCTACGAGCGCTGCGCCCGGCTCATGGTGGAGCGGGCCGGCGCCATCCGCCCCGCCTTCGCGAGCCACAACCTGCGCAGCCTGGCCTACGCCCTCACCGCCGCCGACGCCGCCGGCCTGCCGCCCGGAGCGGTCGAGGCCCAGGTGCTCTACGGCATGGCGGTGCCGCTGCACGCCGCTGTGCGCGACCTCGGCGTGCGCACCCGCGTCTACGTCCCGGTCGGCGAGCTCGTCCCCGGCATGGCCTATCTCGTGCGCCGGCTGCTCGAGAACACCTCCAACGACAGCTTCGTCCGCCTCCAGTACCACGACGGGGCCGCCCTCGACGCCCTCCTCGCCCCGCCCCCCGCCCGGCCGACGGCACCGGCGCCACCTCGGGTAGCGGCGACCGATCCCGACGCGCCGGGGCCCTTCGTCAACGAGCCCGACGCCGAGCTGCGCCGGCCCGCCGTCCGGGAGCGGATCGTGGCCGCGGTGCGGGCCACGGCCACGGGCTTCGCCGTGCCGGTGCGCATCGGTGGTCACGAACGAACGACCGGCGAGCAACTGCCGTCCACCGATCCAGGGCGCGTCAGCACGGAGGTCTGCCGAGCCACGCTCGCGACCACCGACGACGTGGCCCACGCGGTCGAGACGGCCCACGGTGCCGTTCCGGCGTGGGCGGCCCGACCGGCACACGACCGGGCCGCCGTCCTGTTCCGCGCCGCCGCCCTCTTGCGCGAGGGCTGCGACGCCTTCGTGGGGCTCATGGTGCTCGAAGCGGGCAAGCCCATCGCCGAGGCCGACGCCGAGGTCTCTGAGGCCATCGACTTCTGTGAGTACTACGGCCGCGCCGCCCTGCGATTGGCCGACGGGGCGCCGGTGCTCGACGTGCCGGGCGAAGCCAACCGCTACTCGTACCAGGCCCGCGGCGTGGGCGTCGTGATCTCCCCGTGGAACTTCCCGCTCGCCATCCCGATGGGGATGGTGACGGCCCAGCTCGTCACCGGCAACCCGGTCGTGTTCAAGCCGGCCGAGCAGACACCGGGGGTGGCGTGGCGGATGGTGCAGTTGCTGCACGCCGCCGGTCTGCCCGACGACGTCCTGTCGTTCCTGCCCGGCATCGGTGAGGACGTCGGACCGCCGCTCGTCGAGCACCCGCTCGTGGCGTCGATCACGTTCACCGGCTCCAAGGCCGTCGGGCTCGAGATCATCGAACGGGCCGCCGTGGTGCGGCCGGGACAGCGCCACGTCAAGCGGGTCACGGCCGAGATGGGCGGCAAGAACGCCATCGTGGTCGACGCCGACGCCGATCTCGACGAGGCGGTGCCGGCCATCGTCCACTCGGCGTTCTCCTACGCCGGCCAAAAATGCTCGGCGGCGTCACGGCTCGTCGTGGTGCAGCCCATCTTCGACGAGCTGATCGACCGCCTCGCCGGCGCCATCGACCTGGTGGTGCTCGGCCACCCGGCCGACGTCGCCACCAAAGTCGGGCCGCTGATCGACGAGGCCGCGCTGCGCCGGGTGGAGCGGTACCAGGCGCTGGCCCACCGCGAGGCCACGGTGGTGACGCACCGCAAGGACATCCCGACCGGCGGCTGGTACGCCGGGCCGATGCTCTGCGTCGCCGGCGCCGGCCATCCCCTGGCCCGTGACGAGATCTTCGGGCCGCTGCTCACGGCCATGCCGGCCGCCGACCTCGACGAGGCGTTGGCCCTCGCCAACGACACCGAATACGCCCTCACCGGCGGGGTGTTCTCCCGCTCGCCCGGCACCATCGAGCGCGTCGGTCGCGAACTGCGGGCCGGCAACGTGTACGTGAACCGCCACATCGTCGGCGCCATCGTCGGCCGGCAACCGTTCGGCGGCTACGGGCTGTCGGGAGTGGGCTCGAAGGCGGGCGGCCCCGACTACCTGCACCAGTTCGTAGAGCCCCGCGTCGTCACCGAGAACACGATGCGCCAGGGCTTCGCCCCGCCGACCCCGCCTCCAGAGCGTGCAGACTGACACCGTGCCCGGCCGCGAACCGTTGTGGACGCCGCACAACGTCGCGACGACTCGGATGGACGCGTTCCGCCACACGGTGGCGGCCCGGTTCGACGCCGATGTCCCCGACACGGTCGCCCTCCACCGGTGGGGCGTCGAGCATCTCACCGAGTTCTGGGATGCGGTGTGGGACGACTGCGGCGTGGTGGGCACCAAAGGCGCCGTCACCTTCGATGGCGGCGACGGGTCGATCACCGGCGGCCGCTTCTTCCCCGACGCCCGGCTGAACTTCGCCGAGAACCTGCTCGCCGGCCCTCGCGACGCCGGCGAGGTCGCCATCTCGTTCCTGCGGGAGGACGGCGAACGCCGCCAGCTGTCGTGGGAGCAGCTGCGCGCCAATGTGGCCGCCACCGCCGCCGCGTTGCGGGCCCGCGGCGTCGCGCCCGGCGATCGGGTGGCGGCCTGGATGCCGAATCTGCCCGAGACCGTCGTCATGATGCTGGCGACGACGGCGATCGGCGCCGTCTTCTCGTCGACGTCGGCCGACTTCGGGGTGGCCGGCGTGGTCGACCGGTTCGGCCAGATCGCGCCCTCGGTGCTGCTCGCCAGCGACGGCTACACCTACGGCGGCCAGCGGTTCGACTGCCTCGAGCGCCTGGCCGAGATCCGCGCCGCCCTCCCGTCGGTCCGCGACACCGTGGTCGTGGGCAACCTCGCCGAGGAACCCGTCCTCTCCGGCATCGCCGGCGCGCGCTCCTGGGCCGACTACACCGGCGAACACGGCGATGCCGAGCTGTCGTTCGAACGTCTCCCGTTCGACCACCCGGGCTTCATCCTCTATTCCTCTGGTACCACCGGCGTCCCGAAGTGCATCGTGCACCGGGCCGGTGGCGTCCTGCTGATGCACGTCAAGGAGCACCAGCTCCATTGCGACGTCCGGCCCCGCGACCGCGTCTTCTACTTCACGACGTGCGGCTGGATGATGTGGAACTGGCTCACGTCGGCGCTGGCGTCGAAGGCCGGGATCGTGCTGTTCGACGGCAGCCCGGCGTTCCCCGGTCCCAGCGCCCTCTTCGACGTGGCCGACCGCCACGACGTGACGCTGTTCGGCGTGTCGGCCAAGTTCCTCGACGGCGCCCGCAAGGCCGGGGTGACGCCGCGCACCACCCACCGCCTCACCAGCCTGCGCACCATCACCTCGACGGGCTCGCCGTTGGCCCCCGAAGGCTTCGACTACGTCTACGAGCACGTGAAGCCCGACGTCCACCTGGCGTCGATCTCCGGCGGCACCGACCTGTGCGGCTGCTTCGTCGGCGGCGACCCGACGCGACCCGTGTGGTCGGGCGAGATCCAGGGCCCGATGCTCGGCATGGCCATCGACGTCTACGACGATGATGGCCGGCCGCTCCCTGCCGGCACCGGCGAGCTGGTGTGCACGCGACCGTTCCCGTCGCAGCCGCTGGGCTTCTGGGGCGACGCCGACGGGTCGCGCTACCGCGCCGCCTACTACGAACGGTTCCCGGGCGTGTGGGCCCACGGCGACTTCGCCTCGTGGACCGCGCACGGCGGCGTCGTGATCCACGGCCGTTCCGACGCGACCCTGAACGCGGCCGGCGTCCGCATCGGGACGGCCGAGATCTACCGGCAGGTCGAACAGCTCGACGAGGTGGCCGAGGCGATCGCCGTCGGGCAGGAATGGGACGGCGACACGCGGATCGTGCTCTTCGTCAGGATGGCGCCGGGACACGAGCTCACCGACGAACTGCAGGCCACGATCCGCCAACGACTGCGCACGAACTGCTCGCCTCGCCACGTGCCGGCCCGGATCGTGGCCGTGGCCGACATCCCGCGCACCCGCAGCGGCAAGATCACCGAGCTGGCCGTGGCCGACGTCGTGAACGGGCGTGAGGTCCGCAACGTCGAGGCCCTCGCCAACCCCGAGGCGCTGGCGCTCTACGAAAACATGCCCGAGCTGAAGTTCTGATCGGTACGGTGCGGCGGTGCACGTCGCCCAGATCAACGTGGGCCGCCTGCGGGCGCCGGTCGATTCGCCGCTCGTAACCGAGTTCATGGCCGCCCTCGACCCGATCAACGCCCAGGCCGAGCAAAGCCCCGGCTTCGTGTGGCGCTTCCAGACCGACGAGGGCAACGCCACGGCAGTACGCCCCTACGAGGACGAGGACATCTTGATCAACCTGTCGGTGTGGGAGTCGATCGAGGCGCTCGAGGCGTTCGTCTACCGGTCCGACCACACGGCCTACCTCCGGCGCCGGCGCGAGTGGTTCGGCCGCATGGACGAGGCCATGCTCACCCTGTGGTGGGTGCCGGCGGGCACGCTGCCCACGCTCGACGAGGCCGTCGCCCGCCTCGACCACCTCCGCGCCTACGGCCCGACGCCCCACGCCTTCACCTTTCGGCAGCGCTTCCCGGCACCGCCTACCGTGGACGGCGCGTGTTCACCGGAATCGTCGAGGAGCTCGGTCGGTTCGTAGACCGCGACGGCGACCGCTACCGGTTCGCGGCCTCCACCGTGCTCGACGGCGCGGCCCTGGGCGACTCGATCGCCGTCAACGGCACGTGCCTCACGGTGGTCGACCACGGCGACGGCTGGTGGGTGGCCGACGTCAGCGACGAAACGGCCCGGCGCACCAACCTCGGTTCGCTCCGTCCCGACGATCCGGTGAACTTCGAGCGGCCGGTGCGCATGATCGATCGCCTCGGCGGCCACCAAGTGCTCGGCCACGTCGACGCCGTCGGCGAGATCGTGGCGGCGGCGCCTGATCTCCGGGTCCGCATCCCGCGCGAGCTCATGCGGTACTGCGTCGAGAAGGGGTCGGTCGCCGTCGACGGCATCAGCCTCACCATCTTCGACCTCGACGACGACAGCTTCGCCGTCGCCGTCATCCCCCACACCGCCGCCGTCACGACCCTCGGCACGAAGGGCATCGGCGCGCCGGTCAACATCGAAGTCGATGTGATGGCGAAGCACGTCGAGAAACTGCTGGGCGCCTACCTGCCGACGAGCCGATGACCCTGATCGAAGAAGAACTCGTCGCCGGCGCCAACGCTCGGCCCGCACCGCGGCGATCCGGTCAGTTCCTGAAGGCCGTCGTGCCGCCGGTCGTGGGCGTCGCCGGCTTCCTGTTGCTGTGGCAGCTCCTCGTCACCGTGCTCGACATCCCGCAGTTCGAACTGCCGGCGCCGTCCGACATCTTGCGCCACCTCTGGAGCGACCCGGGCTTCTACATCGAGAACGCGCGCGTCACGATGTGGGAGGCGTCGCTCGGCTTCGGGCTGGGGCTGGCCTTCGCCCTCGTGACCGCCACGGTGATGGCCCATTCGCGCTTCGCCGAGCAGGCCATCACGCCCCTCGCCGTGCTCGTCCAGGTGACACCGCTCATCGCTTACGCCCCCGCTCTCGTCATCTGGCTCGGCTTCGGCTTGAAGCCCATCCTCGTCGGCACCGCCCTCGTGTGCTTCGTCCCGTTCCTCTTCAACGCCGTGGTCGGCTTCCGGTCGATCGACCCGGCCACCCACGAGCTGCTGCGCTCGGTCGACGCCTCTCGCCGCGAGGTCTTCTTCCGCCTCCGGGTGCCCCATGCCCTGCCATACCTCTTCTCGGCGGCTCGCATCGCCGTCGGCCTCGCCCTGATCGGGGCGGTGCTCACCGAGTTCTTCGCCGGCGTGTCGAGCGGTCTGGGGTGGGCGATCAAGGTCGCCCAGTCGCGGAACCTGACCTTGCAGCTGTGGGGCTCGATCTTCGTGCTGGCGTTCCTCGGTGCGGCGGCCACCATCCTGATCGGCGTCCTCGAACGCATCGTGCTGCGCTGGCACGCGTCCCAAGATCCCGGCGCCTGAGACGACGGAGGACCTTCATGAGCCGCACTCCACACCGAGCCCGCCCGGTCGTCGCCGGCGCCGTCCTGGCTGCCATCGCCCTCACGGCGTGCGGCGGCGACAACACGTCCGTGGCCCCGCCGATCAGCGCTCAGGCCCCTACCACCACGGTCGCCGCCTCCACCACGGCGGCGGGTGAGGCCACCACGAGCACGACGGATCCCGGCATCAGCTCGGCCGGCATCTCGAAGGAACGGTGCGACAAGAACAAGGCGGCCGGTGGCATCACGTACCTGACGAGCTTCGACTTCGCGGCGGCGGCGTCGATCCTCGACGTGGTGGTGGCCAAGGACCACGGCTACTTCGATGACATGTGCCTGAACGTCACGCTGAAGCCCGGCTTCTCGACGTCGAACTACGCCCTCGTGGGCGCCGGGCAGGCGCAGTTCAGCTCGGCCGGCGCCTTCACCGAGATCTTGAACTTCTCCACCGGAGGGGCCAAGTTCGTCGCCGTCGCCGACTACGGCAAGACGCCGGTCGAGGCGCTCCTCGTGCGAGACGACGGCAAGATCCGCACGCTGCAGGACCTGAAGGGCAAGACCATCGGGGTGAAAGGCGACATCCCGCCCTCGATCGTCGCCATGCTGGCCCAGGCCGGGCTGAAGCGCGGCGTCGACTTCAAGGAGGTGTTGCTCGACGGGTTCGATCCGGTGGCGCACCTGAAGACGAGCATCGACGCCCTGCCCGTCTACAAGTCCAACGAGCCCGGGCAGCTCGACCGGGCGGGCGTGGCCTACAAGCTGTTCGACCCCATCGACTACTCGATCCCGGGCTCGTTCGGGATCATCTACACGACGCCCGACTTCCTCGCCAAGCATCCGACGGCGGTGCAGGACTTCGTGCGAGCCGCCTTCAAGGGATACGCCGACGCCGTGCGCGACCCGGCCGGCGCGGTGGCGATTTCGATCAAGGCCATCAACGCCGCCGGCAACCAGAACTTCCTCACGCAGGCCGGCGAGACGTACCGCTGGCAGCAGGAGTCGGCCATCGTGGCCAAGGGCACGCCCGCGGGAAGCAGCGTCGGCGTCATCGACCCGGACCGCTTCGCCTTCGAGGTGGCCTCCTACGCCAAGGCCGGCATCTTCCCCAACGGCACGCCGAAGATCGAAGGCACGTACGACCCGTCGGTGGCGGCCCCGGTGTACCAGAACAACGAGTTGGTCTGGCCGGGAGGCTGACCGGGCCGTAGTCTCCGGCGCCATGGGGAGACTGGACGGCAAGATCGCCATCGTGTCGGGTGGAGCGCGGGGCATGGGCGCGTCGCACTGCCGCACCATGGTGGCCGAAGGGGCCCAGGTCGTGATCGGTGACGTGCTCGAGGAGGACGGCGCCACCCTGGCCAAGGAGCTCGGCGACGCCGCCACCTTCGTGCCGCTCGACGTCACCGACGAAGCGTCCTGGTCGGCGGGCCTCGCCCACGCCGTCGACACCTTCGGGCCGCCGTCGATCCTGGTCAACAACGCCGGCATCGTGCGCATCGGGCTGATCCCCGACATGCCGAAGGAGGACTTCGAGGCGGTGCTGGCCGTCAACCTCGTGGGTGTGTGGCTCGGGATGCGCGCCGTGGCGCCGGCGATGATGAACGCCAACGGCGGGTCCATCATCAACGTCTCCTCGACGGCCGGCTTGACCGGCTACCCCGGCATCTCGGGCTACGTGGCGTCGAAGTGGGGCGTGCGCGGCATCACGAAGTCGGCCGCCCTCGAGTTCGGGACGCAGGGGCGTGCGCGTCAACTCGATCCACCCGGGCGCCATCGAGACGCCGATGGTGGCGGGGGCCAATGTGAGCGACAGCATGTGGGCGGCCCAAGCCATCCCCCGCATCGGGCAGCCGGCCGAGGTGTCGGCACTCGTGGTGTTCCTCGCGTCCGACGAGTCGAGCTACTGCACCGGCCACGAGTTCGTCATCGACGGCGGCAACGTGGTGGGCCAGGCGCTGCCGGCCGCCCTCCCGTGACGCTCCCCGATCTCAGCGCGGTTGGTCGACGTCGTCGAGGGCGCCGAGCACCGGCTGGGCCATGAGGAGGCGGTGGTCGAAGCCGGACTCCCACGGGAGCCAGCCGTTGCGATCGGGCCACGCCAGCTGAGCCACGCGATACGGCGCGCCCTCGTACCAGTCGGTCGCGACCGCGAACAGCTCGGCGTACTCCTCCATGTCGACGGGGAGCAGGGCCGACCGCAGGTCGTTGTCGAGCAGGCCCTGGAAGAGCGGCCCGACCGGGATCTCCGTGCCGCCGCGCAGCAAGTCGACCAGCAGGCCCGCCAGGCCCCGGGCCGCCACCGGCGTCAACCCGAAGATGACGACTTCCGGGAAGGTGAAGGCCGACTCGAGCCCCACGGTGTAGGCGTAGCCAGGGATCGGGGGGTCGAGCTCGGGATGGGCAGGCACCGGCTCGAACGCCCAGCCGTGCTGCTCGATCATCCACTCGACCTTGTCGCGGTGCGCCATGTCGCGATCGGGGAAGACGTCGTCGCCGGACGGCACGATGCCAGGCTCCCACATCATCCGGGTACCGTCGTTCGCGGGATGTCCCGCTACCGCTTCCTCCGGACGCCGCGCTGGATCGCCTTCCACGTCCTGGTCGTCGTGCTGGTCGTGGTGATGATCAACCTGGCGCTGTGGCAGCTCCGGCGGCTGCACGAGCGCCAGTCGTTCAACGACCAGGTCCGCACCCGGACGGCGGCACCGGCCCAGCCCTACGACACCGTGGTCCCGCCCGGCACCACCGTCGATGGCGCCCGGCCGCAGGAGTGGAAGACCGTCACCGCCACGGGCACGTTCGACACGGGCGCACAGGTGCTGATCCGCAACCGCTCCCTCGACGGGGCACCGGGCTTCCACGTCGTCACCCCGCTCCGGCGCCCGGACGGAACCGCCGTCCTCGTGCTGCGGGGGTGGGTCCCGCTGGCGACCTCCAGCAGCACCGTCCCCGACGTCCCGCCTCCGCCCGCCGGCACCGTGACCGTCACTGGCCGGGCGCGCCCGACGCAGAACCCCGGCGCCCTGGCCGCCCGCGATCCCGCCACCGGCGTCCTGAGCACGCTTGCACGCGTCGACATTCCCCGCATCCAACAGCAGACGCCCTACCCGGTGGGCCCGGCCTATGTCGAGATGACGTCGTCCACTCCCGCGCCCACCGCGTCGCTGCCCGCTCTCGTCCCGCTGCCCGAGCTCGACGACGGCCCGCATCTCGGCTACGCCGTCCAGTGGTGCATCTTCTCGGCGTGCGCCGTCATCGGCTGGGTGCTCGTGGTGCGGAAGTCGGCCAAGGCGCGCGACCAGGCGGCCGCGAAAGCGGGCCAGGCCGGAGTCCCGCCGACAGAAGCGCTAGCGGCCGGCGGCGAGCGTGGCGGCGCCGACGATGCCGGCGTTGTTGAGCAGCTCGGCCGTGACGACCGGGACGCGCACCTTGACGTCGGCTAGGAACTTCTCGGCCTCCTTGCTGATCCCGCCGCCGAGGATCACGAGATCGGGCCACAGGAGCGCGTCGAGCCGGCGGAAGTACTTCTGCACCCGCTTGGCGTACTCCTTCCACGGCAGGCGCTCGTTGTCGCGCGCCGACCCGGACGCCAGCAGTTCGGCGTCCTTGCCGTCGATCTCGATGTGACCGAGCTCGGTATTCGGCACCAGCACCCCGTTGTTGAACAGGGCGCATCCGATCCCGGTGCTGAGCGTGATCATGATCACCACGCCCTTGCGGTCCTTGCCCGCTCCGAAGCGCATCTCGGCCACACCGGCGGCGTCGGCGTCGTTCATCATCGTGACGGGCCGGCCCAGCAGATCGCCGAAGAACTTGTCGGCGTCGAAGCCGATCCACCCCCTGTCCATGTTGGCCGAGGTGTGCACGACGCCGCCGATGACAACGCCGGGGAACGTGACGCCGATGGGGCCGTCGACATCCGGGAAGTGCTGCACGATCTGTTCCACGATCTTGCCGACCTCGTGCGGCTTCGACTTCCTCGGAGTCGGGATGCGGTACCGGTCGGCGGCGAGGTCGCCCAGCTCGAGGTCGACCGGTGCCCCCTTGATCCCCGTGCCGCCGATGTCGACACCCAGCCTCACCGTCATCGCCCGTTCCTTTCCTCGAGCTCGGCCATGCGCCGGAATTGCTCCACGATCCCGGCGGGAACGTACTCCGGATCGAGCTCCCGGTAGACAGCTTCGACGTTCACCACGAGCCGACCGGCCTCGCCCCAGTCGTCGAACGGCCCGAGGGCGATGTCCTGAGCGGCGTCCCAGGCCGACATGCCGGCCTCGTGGCGGGCGGTGGCTTCGGCCTGGACGAACGACAGGTAGTCGCGCACCTGCACCACGCCCGATTTGTCGGTGACGGGGCCGTGGCCGGGCACGACCGTCTCCAGGTCCATGCCCAGCATGAGATCGCAGGCGCCGATCCAGTTGGCGAGCGGCCCCGCCCACACGATGGGCGTGCCGCCGATGAAGAGGATGTCGCCGGTGAACACGGTCCGGTCGTGCGGGGAGTGCACGAGCACGTCACCCCGGGTGTGGGCCGGCCCGACCTCGATCAGCTCGACCGGCCGCCCGCCCACGTCGAGCTCCAGACGGCCGTCGAACGTGCGGGTCGGGCCGGTGAAGGTGATGCCCGTGAAGTCGAACGGCCCGAAGAAGGCCCGGAACAGCTCGCCGACTTCGCCCGGCGCCGCCGTGAGGCCGGCCAGCATGTCGGGCGTCACCTCCGCCATCTCCTCGGCCGTGGCCGTCGACGTCACGATCTCGGCCCCCGCCACGAGCTGGTTGCCGTAGCAGTGGTCGCCGTTGGCGTGGGTGTTGACGAGCGTGCCGATGGGCGCGCCCGCGGTGTGCGGCGCCATGACCGCCAGCATGTCGGCCGTCAGATGCAGGTCGAACAGCGTGTCGACCAGCAACGACGTCCCCTCGCCCACGATCAGCCCGGCGTTGCTCCACCCCCAGCCGCCGTCGGGCTGGAGGTAGGCGAAACACCCGTCACCGACCTCGTGGATGCCCTTCGTGTACCCCATGACCCTTGGATAGCAGCTACCAGCGCTCGACGATACGTTCCCCGATCAGCACGCAGGTGAGCATGGGGTTCACCGCGGGCAACGTCGGCAGGATGGAGGCGTCGGCGACCCGCAGCGCCTGGTAGCCGAGCACCCGCCCGGCGGTGTCGACCACCGCCGCCGGATCGGACGCGTCCCCCATCCGGCACGTCCCGGCGGCGTGGAACACGTCGCCGAGATCGTCGACCGGGGGCACCTGGGCACCGGGGAGGAGCCGCTCGACGAGCCCGAGGCCATCCTCGAGGGCGGCGCGGTCACGATCGTCGGCCAGCTGGTCGAACTGGATGCCGTCGTCGCTCACCTGGCCACGCGAGCGGGCCCGCATGAGCGCGACGGTGACGCCGCCCGTCGCGCGGTTGTCGGTGTAGTCCATGGGCACGAACTGGATATCGCCGTGCCGCCCGACCACGCCGAAGGGCAGTCGGCGGCGGTCAGGCACCCGGTCGGGCTCGGGAACGGGCACGACGACGCGCACGGCCGGATGGTCCTGCAGGTTCGTGCCGAGGCCCGGACGGTCGACGCCGGAGCGGGCCAACAGTCTCGGCGAATGGAGGGCGCCGGTGCTGACCACGACGGCGCCCGCCTCGATCTCCTCACCGCTCGTGAGCCGGACGCCGGCGGCGCGGCGGCCGTCGAACATGACGTGGTCGACCTGGCTGTCGGCGCGGGCGGTGACGCCGTAGGCCTGGGCGACCGTGACGCGATGCCGGCGGGCGACGGTGAAGGGCGGGCGCTCGAGTTCCAGCCCGGCCTCGGCGCCTGCCGCGGCGAAGGCGCCGTTCACGGGGCCGAGGCGGCGCGGCCGCCGCAGCGGCAGCGTGGTCTCCACGCGGCGCCGAGCCGGCGCCAGGTCCGCCCACGACCAGCCCGGCAGGCCCCACCCGTCGTAGTCGTCGGGCCGGCCCCAGTTCGCCATCATGCCGTTGATGGCCGAGGTGCCGCCGACGCCGCGGCCCTGCCAGTACGGCGTGGAGGGCCCACCGGCACGGCGCGTCGCGGCCAGGCCCGGCCACGTGCGGCCGGGCCTGGCGAGGGCGGCGAAGGGGTCGAGGGTCGACGGAGTTGGCTCGTCGGGGCCGGCTTCCAGCAGCAGGATTGTGTGGCCTCGCTCGTGCAGTCGAGCAGCGACGACGGCGCC
>DASXAI010000239.1:0-6283 GCA_036406775.1 Acidimicrobiales bacterium | reverse complement strand
GCCCACCAGGCCACCACCTGCTGCGTGAGTTCGTGCTGGCGCGCCAGCGCCCGCATGACGTCGACACCGGTGACGGCCCGGCCCGCGGCCACGATCAACCACGTGGCCGGCTCCACGTCGTCCTCACCCAGCGGCCGGCCGAGCACGGCCGACCAGTGCTCGACCTCGGCCGCGGTGTTGGCGCCGAGCAGGAGGCGCGCCGCGGCCAGCAGATCGGGATCGAACAGCGCGGTGGGCGCGTCGTCGTCCACGTGATGACCAAGGGCCTCGAGGAGAGCGCCGGTCGACTGGGCCGCGGCCACGCAGCCGTCGTCGACGGCGACGCCGCTGAACGCCCGCACGCACACGCCGATCCGGCACGCCGGCGGCTCGCGTCCCACCTCGGCCGCGAGCGCGCTCGGACCAGTGCTGATGGCGTCGAGGAGGGCGGCGGTGTCCCGGACGCTGCGCGTCACCACGCCCTCGGTGAACATGCCCGTCGGACCGGGCGGCCCGGTGCGGCCCGCCGTCGGCTTGAGGCCGACGAGCCCGCAGTTCGCCGCCGGGATGCGGATCGAGCCGGCGATGTCGTTGGCGTGCGCCGCCGGCACCATGCCCGCCGCCACCGAGGCGCCCGATCCGCCCGACGAGCCGCCGGGCGACCGGTCGAGCGCCCACGGGTTGCGGGTGGGGCCGTAGGCGTCGGGCTCGGTGGTGCCCATGACGGCGAGTTCGGGCGTGTTGGTGCGGCCCAGTGGGATCAGTCCGGCGGCCCGGAACCGCGCCGCCACCGCATTGTCGGCGACCGCCCGCCATCCCGCGTCGCGCAGCGCCCGCATGCCGTGGTGCTGCGGCTCGCCGGCTTCGGCGCCCGAGTAGTCCTTGAGCAGGAACGGCACGCCGCGGAATGGACCCGCCGGCAGCGGGCCGTCGGCCTCTCGCCGGGCCCGGTCGAACTGCCGGTGGATCACGGCGTTCAGGGCCGGGTTCCGCGCCTCGATCCGCTCGATGGCCGCCTCCACCAGCTCCCGCGGGTGGACCTCGCCGCGTCGTACCAGCGCGGCCAGGGCCGTGGCGTCGAGGCCTTCCCCGGTTTTCGCGTCGCCTGAGTGTCGTAAAGCCCGCCCAGTTTCGTCAGAACCGTCCATTCAGTTCGGGACCCGGCCGCCGTTGACGAGGATGGTCTGGCCGGAGACGAAGGTGGCGTCGTCGGACAGGAGATAGCAGAACGTCCCGAGGAGGTCGGTGGGGTGCATGACGCGCCCGAGCGGCGTGCGGGTCGGGTCGTAGGCGCCGAGCACGTCGGATCCCGGCGTCGGCGTGAACCCGGGCGCCACGCAGTTGACCCGGATGGCCTTGGGCCCCAGCTCGTTGGCCAGCGCCCGGGTCATCGCCATCACCGCGCCCTTCGACGCCACGTAGTGCACGAACCCGTGCGACCCCGTGAACGCCGTTTCCGAGGCCACGTTGACGATGCTCCCGCCGCGACCGTCCATGGCCCGGGCGCCGGCGCGAGCGCACAGGAAGGACCCGCGCACGTTCACGGCGAACATGCGGTCCCACTCGTCGAGGTCGATCTCGTGGTGGGCCCGGCGGGTCACGAGCAGGGCGGCGTTGTTCACGACGCCGTCGACGGCGCCGGCCTTGGCGAACAAGGCGTCGACCTGGTCCGGGTCACTCACGTCGCACTGGACGTCGCAGCCGTCGCTGATGTCGGCGCCGATCACGGTGGCGCCGCGCGCCACGAGTTCGGCCGCCAGTAGGGCGCCGATGCCGCGGGCGGCGCCGGTGACGACGATCCGCTTGCCGGCCAGCTGCGTCACGCCGGGGCGCGCTCCAGGATGGTGATGGTGCCGGTGGATCCGTCGACCTCGACGAGGTCACCGGTGCGGATGCGGGAGGTGGCGACGGAGCAGCCGACGACGCACGGGATGCCGTACTCCCGACTCACGATGGCGGCGTGCGTGAGCGAGCCGCCGCCGTCGCACACGCAGCCGGCGATGACGGCGAAGGCCGGTGTCCAGTTCGGCGACGTGGCCTCGCAGACGAGGATCTCATCCTCCACGATCGAGGGCAGGTCCTCGGCCGTCAGCATCACCCGGGCGCGGCCGCGGACCTTGCCCACCGACGCCGGGAAGCCGGTGAGCACGGTGGCGTCCTCGGGCGACTTCAGGGCTTCGAAGTAGTGGTGGTGCATCCCGAAGATCTCGATGAGCACCGGGTCTTCGACCTTGTCCGGCAGGGTCCCGACGATCTTCGGCAGCGACTCGCGGATGTCGTTGTAGTGGTCGTAGTACTCGTGACGGGCGGTGGCGATCGACTGCATGTCCTTCCACTGCCGCCGCCCGGCGCAGACGTCGACCGCTTCCGGATAGAAGAGGAACAGGCCGTCGTCGTACGTGTCGGCGCCACAGGCGGTGCCGATCGCCAACGCCGCCCGGCGCAGCGGGATCGTCGCCCGCAAGTCGATGTAGTAGTTGTGGTCCTCGTTCCACCACGCGAAGTTGGCGGCCTGGTTGGCGCCCAGCAGCTCGTCGAAAGCGTGTTGGGACTCGCCCGAGAGCTGCGTCCGGGCGGCGTCGATCGCTTCGTCCCGCTCCGCTCGGGCCGCCGCCGCCGCCTTCTCGAAGTCGTGCGGCTCGTCCATGGCGAGGAAGTTGCGGATCTGCCCGAGCGGCGACGCCGGGTTCTCGTTCCAGCTCGGGAGGTTGGCGTCGGCGATGCCCTCGGTGCGCCAGCCATAGACCGTGAGGAAGTCGTCGAACTGGGTGAGCCAGATCGAGGCGTTGCCGCCCTCCTTGGCCAGCGCGGCCCGGATCTGCTCGGGCTCGGTGTCGAACAGCGGAGCGATCCCGAGCCGCTTGGCCTCGGCCACCAGCCCCCACATGGCCCGGTCGGTCTCCATGATCCTCGAGTCGCGGCCCTGGAGGAACTTCGAGACGTTGCCGGGATCGATGCCGTTGGCGGCGCAATGGCCGTAGAGCTGGAGGTAGATGGCGATGAGCGGGTACATCAGCTCGAAGTGGATCTCCCACGCCCGGCGGTGGAACGTACGGGCGTCGATGAGGTACTGGCCGATCTCGGCCCGCGACTTGCCGTCGAAGTCGTAGCTCTCGAAGTGGCGCAGCCCGAGCTCGAGCTCCCACTTGCGCGCCTCCCAGATGGCGTCGAAGTTCTGCAGGAACACCGGCATGGTGCGTTCGATGCGAGCCGCACGGAACCCGATCTCCCACTCGGAGGTGGTGGGCACCTCCGACTCGAACGGGAACGGGCCGCCCATGCGTTGGACGAGGCCCTTCCCCGGAGGCAGGGGCAGCCAGTGGGCCGCCGTCTGCGTGCCCCACGACGAGCAGTCGGTGATGTACAGGTAGCCGAGCGGCGAGAAACCCCTCGGCCAGTGGAAGTCCATGAACCAGAAGCGGCCCTCGTCCGCTTTGGTGAAGGGCCCCGAGCGCTCGGCGAGCCACGGCTCGTCGGTGAGCTCCGGCGTCCAGCCCGGGTACCACTCGAGGTACGGGTCGACAGGAACGATCTCAGCCATCACACACCCCCATTGCGTGATCCTCCTCGGATGCTAGAGCGCGCCCCGCACGAGGTCCGCCAGGGCATCGTGGATGCGGCCGTTGCTGGCCAGCACGTTGGCCAGGCCGGGGCCGAGGTTGATCGATCCGCCGTCGAGATCCTCGACGCGGCCACCGGCCTCGGTGATCATCAGTGCCCCCGCCGCCACGTCCCAGGCGTAGGTGCCGTCCCGCTCGAGAAAGCCGTCGACCCGGCCGGCGGCGACGTAAGCGAGGCTCAGCGCCGGCGAGCCCACGCAGCGCACGCCCCGGCAGTGCGTCGAGAGGGCGACGATGCGACGGCCGAAGCCGGCGATGACCTCGGGGTCATCCGACTGCACGCCGGTACCGACGAGGGCCCGCTCGAGGCGCTCGGTGGCCGACACGTGCAGCCGCTCCTCACCGAGCCACGCGCCGCCGCCGCGGGACGCCGTGAACAGCTCGCCCCGGAACGGCTCGAAGACCGCACCGGCGACGGGACCCTCCCCGTCGCGCACCCCCACCGACGAGCAGGCGAACGGAATCCCGTGGGCGTAGTTGGAGGTGCCGTCGAGGGGATCGACCAACCACAGGAAGCCGGCTGCCGACGAGTCCACCGGCGCATCGTCCTCCTCGGCCAGCACGGCGTGATCGGGGTAGCGGTCGGCGATGACGCGGAGCGCCTCGGCCTGGGCCGCCTTGTCGACCCACGTCACGATGGACGTGCGCTCGGTCTTCTGCTCGACGTGCTTCGGCCGAGCCAGCCCGTCGACGAGCACGGCGCCCGCCGCCCGCGCGGCGGCGACGGCGGTGTCGAGGAGCGCCGACGACGACGTCACCCCGCGGCCCGCTCCGCTCGGACCTGTCGCACGCCCGCCACCAGGTTGGTGATCTTGGCCCGAGCCAGCGTGCGGTGGACGTAGCGCAGGCCGCAGTCGGTCGTGAGGAACAGCTTGTCGTCGGGCACGAACTCCAGGCACCGCCGCACCCGCTCGGCCACGTCGTCGGGCGTCTCGCAGTAGTGCGTGCGCACGTCGATGATGCCGGCGCCCAGCTCGCGGTCGGGCGCCCACTTGGGCCATTGGTCGATCTCGGCCATCTCGCGGGCGCCGAACTCGAAGACGAACTGGTCGGCCCGCGACTCGAGCAGGTCGGGGAAGTAGTGGGCGTATGTCTTCTTGGCGTACGGGATCTTGCGGAACGTCCCGAAGCAGACGTGCAGCGACAGGTGCACGCCGGTGACGCCGTCGACGCAGGCGTTGAACAGCCGGGCGATGTCGGCCGGCGAGTGCGGGTCGTTGGCGGCGTAGCCAGGCGTGGCCGGCTCGTCGAGCTGGATCCAGCGGCAGCCGGCGGTGGCCAGCCTGCGGATCTCCTGGTTCAACGCCGGCACGAACGCCTCCGCCAACTCGGTGCGGGTCCGGTAGTGCTCGACCGGACGGATGAACGTCGTCAGGGCGAACGGTCCGGGGAGCGGCACCTTGACGGGGCGGTCCGTGTGCGAGCGGGCGTACTCGAACTCCTCCACCGCGCCCATCCCGTGGGGCACGCCCACCGGCCCGGTGGTCTCCTGCACCGAACGCATGTCGAGCGACATCGGGCCCATCTTCCGCAACGGACCGGCGTCGCGGAGCCCGGTCATCCGAGAGGCGAACGCCCAGACGAAGCTGGCCCGGCGCATCTCCCCGTCGCTCACGATGTCGAGCCCGGCCTGGTCCTGATCGGCGAGGGCCCGGTCGACGGCGTCGTCGAACGTCTCGGCGATGTCGGTGGGCCCGAACCGGTCCTGGTCCATCAGCTCGCGGGCGGCGTAGAACCAGGACGGGTGGGCGTAGCTGCCCACCACCGTCGTGGGCAGCAGCGGCAGGTCAGCCGGCACGACGGCCCGCAGCCAGCATGGCCTCGACGAGGGCGACACCCCGGGTCCGGTCGGCGTAGATCAGATGGGCGATGGTGCGGTTGGTCTTGGCCGACGCGAGGTAGTTGCGCTCGTACAGGTCGTTGCGCCCGCCCAGGCTGGAGCCGACGAAGTCCCACGCCAGGCGGAAGATGGCGGCCCGCGCCTCGGCATCGACGTCGCCCGCGCCGTGCACGAACTCGTCGATGAGCGGGCGGAGGTGGGCGTCGTCGAGCATGGCCCGGCTCGGCGTGGCCAGCAGGTTGTGGCTCCCGATGGTGATGAGGATGTCGTTCACCCGCGGGAACCACGTCGCCAACAGGGACCGCATCGGATGCAACGGCCGGCCGTCGGGGAACCACACACCCTCGCCCCGGTCGTAGGCATGCTCCTCGGCCAGCAGCACCGAACTGCGCGTCACCTCGACGTAGCTGTGGAGCTCACCCAACATCTCGAGCGTGCCGGGCGACGTGTCGTTCACGGCCTCGGCCATCAGCGTGGCCAACCCGTAGGCGAACTCGAGCTTCGTGAGGGCGCGGATCGTGGTCTGCTGCATCACGTTCGGCCACCACGCGGTGGGTCCCATCACCGAGTTGTAGACGTCGAGATCTCCATTGATGAACAGGCGGTGGCGCGGCACCTCGACGTCGTCGAAGATCACGAAGGCGTCCTGCTCGTCGAAGCGCGGCGACAACGGCCGGTCGAACAGGTCGACCCCCGGCGTCGAGACGCTGTCGCGGCAGAGGAACACGAGTCCAGGGGTGTCGAGGGGGATCGCGAAGGCGAGCGCGTGGCGCTCGGCGCCCGTGGGCATCGGCAGGCCGGGATAGACGGCGATCTCGTCGGCGAACGGCGCCAGCGTCGCGAG
>DASXAI010000238.1:0-8395 GCA_036406775.1 Acidimicrobiales bacterium | reverse complement strand
CCACGACGACCGCACCCAGGTCCGCGAGGCGCTCGCTCAGCTGTACGTGGCCGGCGTGCCCATCGACTGGAACGGCGTCGGGGCACCCGGCCACCGGCGCGTCACGCTCCCCACCTACCCGTTCGAGCGGAGCCCGTTCTGGGTCCGGCGCCGCCGCCTGGCCGTGGCGCCCGACGACGGCGAGCACCCGCTGTTGGGCCGCCGGCTTCGTTCCCCGCTCGCCACGACGACGTTCGAGTCGCACCTCGGCGTGGACACGCTGCGCCTCCTCGACGACCACCGCGTGTTCGGACGCGCCATCCTGCCGGCCACGGCGTACCTCGAACTGGCGCTGGCGGCGGCGACGGAGACCGGGCGAGATCTTGGCCTCGACGACGTCGTGATCCACGAGGCGTTGGTGGCTGGCGACGAGCCGCTGCACACGGTGCAGACGATCGTCGAACCGGACTCGACCGGCGCCGCGTTCAAGGTCTTCAGCCAGATCGACGGCGCCGACCGGTGGACGCTGCACGCCTCAGGCCGCATCGGCGCTGCGGCGGTCGAACCGGGCGAGCCGTTGGCGGTGGACACCATCGAGGCGCGCCACGCCGAGCCGATCGACGCCGACGACCACTACACCCGTCTGCGCCAACACGGCCTCGACTTCGGTCCCGCCCTCCAGGGAGTGCGCCGCATCTGGACCGGCGACGGCGAAGCGTTCGGTGAGATCGCGCTGCCGGCCGCCCAGACCGGCGCCCTTGCGACCTACCGCCTGCACCCGGCGCTCCTCGACGCCGGCCTCCAGACCCTGGCCGCCCTCGCCGCGGGTGACGACACCTATCTCCCCGTCGGCATCGACCGCGTGAGGCTTGTGGGAGCGCCCACCGCCGAGGCCTGGTGCCACGTCGTGACGCGGGACCGAGCGCCTGCCACCGACCGGGCCGCCACGCTCACGGCCGACGTCCGGCTCTACTCCCGTGCGGGTGCGCCCATCGCCGCCCTCGACGGCCTCCGCCTGGCCCGGGCCGACGAGCACGCTCTGCTGCGCCTGGGTCGTCGTGACGACATCGCCGACTGGATGTACGAGGTCGAGTGGCGGGACGTGCCGCGGCCCGCGCACCCGGCGGCGCTGGAGCCGGCCGGTCTGGCGGCGGCGGCCGCGGGCCACGTCGAGCGGCTCCGGCGCCAGCACGACCTCGATCGTTACCAAGGCCTGCTCGACGGCCTCGAAGCGCTCAGCACCGACGCCATCGTCGCCGCGCTCGGCCGGCTCGGCGTCCGGTTCGAACCCGGAGTCCACTTCCACGCGGCCGACATCGACGTCGCCGACCGGCACCGCCGCCTGCTGGGCGAGCTTCTGGGCCTCCTGGCGGATGACGGCGTCGTCGCGCGCGCCGACGACGAGTGGACCGTGCTCCGGACTCCTGTCACCAAGAGCGACCCGGCCCAGTGGGACGAGTTGCTGGCCGCCTATCCGGCCGGGCGAGGCGAACTGGCGATCACGCGGCGCGGCGCCGAGCACCTCACCGAGGTTCTCCGCGGCGCCGTCGACCCGCTGCAACTCCTGTTCCCCGGCGGCTCGCTCGACGACGCCGAGCAGCTGTACCAGGTGTCGCCGTTCGCGCATCTCTACAACTCGCTGGCGGCCGAGGTCGTCGCCGCCGCCGTGACGCAACGGCCGGACGATCGGCGGCTCCGCGTGCTGGAGGTGGGCGCCGGGACAGGCGGAACGACGGCGCACGTGCTCCCCCAGTTGCCCGTCGACCGCACCGACTACGTCTTCACCGACGTGTCACCGCTGTTCCTGGCCCGCGCCCGCGAGAAGTTCGCCGGCGCTCCGTTCGTCGACTACCGCCTCCTCGACATCGAACGCGATGTGGCCGAGCAGGGCTTCGGCGGCGAGCGGTTCGACATCGTCATCGCCGCCAACGTCCTCCACGCCACGGCCGATCTCCGTCACACCTTCGCCAACGTGGCGGAGCTGCTGGCCCCCGGAGGGCTCCTCGTGATGGTCGAGATGGTGCGACCCCAACGCTCCATCTCGATCACGTTCGGTCTCACCGACGGGTGGTGGAAGTTCAGCGACACCGACCTGCGACCGTCGTCGCTCCTGCTCACCACCGACGACTGGCGTCGCTTCCTGGCCGACCGGGGCTTCACTGACCCGCAAGCTCTTCCCGGCCGCGATCCGGGCGCGCCGAGTGCGATGTCGGTGCAGTCGGTGATCGTCGCCGGCGCGCCCGCCACGACGGCCCGCGGCCGCTGGCTGATCCTCGCCGACTCGTCCGGCGTCGGCGACGGGGTCGCGGCGCGGCTCCGGTCCGGCGATGGCCGTACCGTCGTCGTCCGGCGCGACACGGATGTCGAACGGGTCCTGAGCGAAGCGGCAGACGACGGCTTCGACGCGATGCTGCACCTCTGGAGCCTCGACGACGACGCCATCGACGCCGGGCTCCGCAGCGCGCTCCATGCCACGCAGGCGCTCATCCGCCACGGCGGTGCGACCCGGCTGTGGTTCGTGACGCGGGGCGCCCAGCCGCTGGGCGCCGCCGCGCCCGACCCTGACCAAGCCGCCCTCTGGGGTTTCGCCCGGTCGGTCGGGCTCGAACACCCCGAGCTCCGGCCGGTGTGCCTCGATCTCGACCCCGCCGCGGCCACTGATCCGGCCGCCGCCATCGTCGATCTCCTCGCCGCCGGCGCACCCGACGACCAGCTGGCCCTGCGGGGCGACACGCTCCTCGCCGCCCGCGTCGTGCGGTCGAGGGCGCCGGCGCCGGCCGAGCCGCTCGAGTTGGCCGTCACGGAGCGGGGAACACTCGACAACCTGGTCGTGCGGCCCGCGACGCGACGGGCGCCCGGGCCGGGCGAGGTCGAAATCCGCGTGCACGCCACCGGCCTCAACTTCAAGGACGTCCTCAACGCCCTCGGCCTGTACCCCGGCGATCCCGGCCCGCTCGGGGGCGAGTGCGCCGGGGTGGTCGTCGCCGTGGGTGACGGCGTCACCGACCTCGAGGTCGGCGACGCCGTGGTGGCGGTGGCGCCCGGCAGCTTCCGAACGCATGTCACCTGCTCGGCCGCGCTGGTCGGTCGCAAGCCGGCGACGATGACCTTCGCAGAAGCCGCCGGACTGCTGATACCCAACATCACCGCCGAGTTCGCGCTGCGTCACGTCGGGCGCCTCCGCGCCGGTGAGCGGGTGCTGATCCACGCCGCCGCCGGCGGGGTCGGCTTGGCGGCAGTCGCGCTGGCCCAGCGGTGCGGCGCCGAGGTGTACGCCACAGCAGGGAGCGAGGCCAAGCGGGCCGTGCTCGCGGCGCTGGGTGTGGCCCACGTCTACGACTCGCGGTCGGTGGCCTTCGCCGATGCGCTCATGGCCGACACCCACGATGAGGGCGTCGACGTCGTGTTGAACTCGCTCGCCGGCGAGTTCGTGGCGGCCAGCCTGCGCGTGGTTCGCACCGGCGGGCGGTTCCTCGAGATCGGCAAGCGTGATCACATCCCCGCCGAGGCCGCGGCGCGGTTCGACGGCGAGTACCACGTGATCGACTGGGGCCAGACGGCGCTCGAGGATCCCGATGTCGTCCGGTCGATCCTCAGCGACGTCCTCGCGGCGGCGACCGACGCCTCGCGCCCACCCATCCCGGTGACGACGTTCCCGTTCGAACGGGCCCACGACGCCTTCCGGTTCATGGCCCAGGCGCGCCACACGGGCAAGATCGTCGTGACCCAGCCCGCCGCCCGCGCCGACCGGCCCGCGGCGCCGATCCGGGCGGACGGCACGTACCTCATTACGGGCGGCCTGAGCGGCCTGGGCCTGCTGACCGCTCGCCATCTGGCCGAGCGCGGCGCCCGCCATCTCGTCCTCGTCGGTCGCCGCCCGCCGTCGGCCGCCGCCGACGCGGAGATCGCCGGCCTCCGGGCGCAAGGCGTCGAGGTCGCCGTCGTGCAGGGTGACGTCTCGCGGCGCGACGACATCGCCTCGACCCTCGAACTCGTGGCGGCGACGATGCCGCCGTTGCGCGGCGTCTTCCACGCTGCCGGCGTCCTCGACGACGGTGCCGTCACCCAGCAGCGCTGGGACCGGTTCACCACCGTGCTGGCGCCGAAGGTCGACGGCGCCCGCCATCTCCACGACCTGACCCAAACCGCGTCGCTCGACCACTTCGTCCTCTACGCGTCGATCGCGTCGCTCGTGGGCTCTCCGGGTCAGACCAACCACGCCGCCGCCAACGCGTGGCTGGATGCGCTGGCCCACCGCCGCGCCGCGTTCGGCCCGCCCGCCCTCAGCATCGACTGGGGCGCGTGGAGCGAGATCGGCGCGGCCGCCGAGCGCGGCGTCGACACACGCGCCGGCGATCGAGGCGTGGGAGCGATTGCGCCCACCGAGGGTCTGGCCGCCCTCGACCACCTGCTGGCCGGCAGCAGAACACAAGTCGGCGTGGCCGTGGTCGACTGGTCCGTCCTGCTCGGCCGGTACCCACACGGCCCGCCGGCCTCGCTCTCCGAACTGGCCGGCACCACCCGGCCGGCCGCCGCCCCCGAACTGCCCACGGCCGGCTCGACCCTCCGGCTCGACGACGTCCCACCGCACCGCCGGCGGGCAGCGTTGCTCGAGTGGGTTCGCGACCAGGCTGCGCACGTCCTCGATATCGCACCCGGACAGCTCGCCGATCGCACGCCGTTGAGCGATCTCGGCCTCGACTCGTTGATGGCCGTGGAGCTCCGCAACCTGCTCGGGACCGCCCTCGCCACCGCGACGCCGCTCCCGGCCACGCTCGTGTTCGACTACCCCACGGTGGCCGCCATCGCCACCTACCTGGGCGACGAGGTGCTGGCGCTCGACGGCGACGGGCTGACCGAGGACGAACCCGAGACGCCGGCACCGGCATCCGGCGGACTGCTCGACACGCTGCTCGAACAGCTCGACGACCTCTCCGACGACGAGATCGACCGCCACCTGGCCGAGAGGGCAGGCCGATGAGCGGCCCCGGCGACGCCATGCTGGAACGCCTGAGCGCGCTGTCACCGAAGCGGCTGGCGCTGCTCGCCCTCGAGCTGCAGGCGAAGCTCGACGCCGCCGACGCCAACCGCGCCGAACCCATCGCCATCGTCGGCATGGGATGCCGGTTCCCCGGCGCCGACGGCCCGGAGGCCTACTGGCGGCTGTTGCGCGACGGTATCGATGCCATCGGCGAGATCCCGGCCACGCGGTGGGACGCCGACGCCTACTACGACCCCGACCCCGACCATCCGGGAACGATCGCCACGCGGTGGGGTGGCTTCCTCGACGGCATCGACCGCTTCGAGCCGCAACTGTTCGGCATCGCGCCCCGCGAGGCCCGCAGCCTCGACCCCCAGCAACGCCTGCTGCTGGAGGTGGCGTGGGAGGCGCTGGAGCACGCCGGCGTCGCCCCCGACTCCCTCCAGGGCACGGCCACGGGCGTGTACGTCGGCGTCTGCAACGGCGACTACGGCCAACTGCTCCTCGACGGCGACGACGACGACTTCGACATGTACCTGTCCACCGGCAACGCCCCGAGCGTGGCGTCCGGTCGGCTGTCGTACGTGCTCGGCCTCCAGGGTCCGGCCCTCACGGTCGACACCGCCTGCTCGTCGTCGCTCGTCGCCGTGCACCTAGCGGTGCGGGCGTTGCGCGACGGCGCCTGTCGCACTGCCCTCGCCGGCGGCGTGAACGTCATCCTCTCGCCCAAGACCACGATGACGTTGTCGCGGGCGCGGATGATGGCCGCCGACGGCCGGTGCAAGGCGTTCGACGCACGGGCCGACGGGTTCGTGCGCGGCGAGGGCTGCGGCCTCGTGGTGCTGAAGCGTCTCCGCGACGCCGAAGCCGACGGCGACACCGTCCACGCCGTGATCCGGGGGTCGGCCATCAACCAGGACGGACGCAGCAACGGGTTGACAGCACCGAACGGTCCGTCCCAGGTGGCGGTGATCCGCGCCGCCCTCGCCGACGCCGGCGTCGAGCCGGCGGAGGTCGGCTACGTCGAGACGCACGGCACCGGCACCGCGCTCGGCGACCCGATCGAGGCCCAGGCCCTCGGAGCCGCCCTCGGCCCCGGACGGGCGGCCGATCGTCCGCTGCTGATCGGCTCGGCCAAGACGAACTTCGGGCACCTCGAGTCGGCGGCCGGGATCGCCGGGCTGCTCAAGGCCGTCCTGACCCTTCAGCACGGCGAGATCCCGCCGCTCCTGCACCTCACGACGCCGAACCCGTACATCCCCTGGGGCGACTTGCCGCTCCAGCTCCCCACGACCCCCACCCCGTGGGCGCGGTCGCACGATCGGCGCATCGCCGGGGTCAGCTCGTTCGGCTTCAGCGGCACCAACGCCCACCTCGTGGTGGAGGAGGCGCCGGCCCGTGCCGCGGTCGCCCCCGAGGTCGACCGGCCCGTTCACGTGCTCAAGCTGGCGGCCCGCACCGACGACGCCCTACGCCAGGAGGCGGCTCGCCTCGCCGTCGCCCTCGGCCAGGAGGCGGCACCCTTCGCCGACGTCGCCCACACCGCCAACGTCGGTCGCAGCGACCTACCCCACCGCGCCGCCCTCGTGACCACCGGCACTGTCGCCGCCCAGGATGCGCTGGCGGCGTTCGGGCGGGGCGAGGACGTCGACGGCATGGTGAGCGGCACGGCGGCTGCGGTCCGGGCGCCGGAGGTGGCGTTCCTGTTCACCGGCCACGGCGCGCAGTACGTGGGCATGGGCCGAGATCTCTTCACCGGCCAGCCGGTGTTCCGGGAGCGGCTCGCTCGTTGCGCCGAGCTGCTGGTGCCCCTCATGGACCGGCCGCTCCTCGACGTCCTCTTCGGCACCGGACCCGACGGAGACCGGTTGCTCGACGACATGGCCTACGCCCAGCCCGCCCTCTTCGCCCTCCAGTACGCGCTCGCGGAGCTGTGGGCATCGTGGGGTGTGCGGCCGACCGTGGTCGCCGGCCACAGCGTCGGCGAATACGTGGCCGCCGTCGTGGCCGGCGCTCTCGCCCTCGCCGACGGCCTGCGGTTGGTCGCGGCGCGGGGCCAGCTCATGGCGTCGCTGGCGCCCGATGGCCAGATGGCCACCGTCTTCGCGCCCGAGGACCGGGTGCGGCGGGCCATCGAACCGCTCGGTGGGCAGGTGTCGATCGCCGCCGTCAACGGGCCCGAGAGCCTCGCGTTGTCCGGGACGGGCGGACAGTTGGCCGCCGTGCTCGACGAGTTGCGCGCCGAGGGGATCGAGGTCCGGCCGCTCGCCGTTCCCGTGGCCGCCCACTCGCCGCAGGTCGATCCCATCCTCGATGCCTTCGAGGAGGTGGCGCGGACCGTCACGTACCAGCCGCTGCAGCTCGACGCCGTCTCCGGCGTCACCGGACGATTGGCCGACGGTGAGGATCTGCGCAGCGCGGCCTACTGGCGTCGTCATCTGCGCGAGCCGGTGCGGTTCGCCGACGCCTTCCACACGATCCACCGCCGCGGCACACGCCTCTTCGTCGAGATCGGGCCCCACCCGGTGCTGCTCGGCATCGGGCGTCATCTCGTCCCCGAACGGGAGTGCGAGTGGTTGCCGTCGCAGCGGTCGGGGCACGACGAATGGCACCAGTTGCTGGGCAGCGTCGCTCGTTTGTACGCGGCAGGCGTCGACATCGACTGGGCCGGGTTCGACCGTCCCTACGCCCGCCGCAAGGTGGCGTTACCCACGTACCCGTTCCAGCGCGAGCGGTACTGGGTCGATACGCGCCGCGGCACGCGAGCGCGCCGGGAGCCGGGTGGTCATCCGCTGCTCGGCCCGCGGGTGCTCTCGCCCGCCCTCGAGGCCGTCGTCTACGAGTCGGAGCTGGCGCCGTCGTGGCCGGCCTTCCTGGACCACCATCGCATCCACGGCACCGCGCTCCTGCCGTCGCCCGCGTATCTCGAGATGGCGCTGGCCGCCGGCCGCGATGTTCTCGGGTCGGCCGACGTGGCCGTGGAGGGGTTCACGATCCGCGAGCCGCTGATCCTGCCCGACGAGGGGGGGCGACCGGTCCAGCTCGTCGTGCGCCACGACGGCGACGGCGCCGAGTTCGAGCTGCACAGCCGGCCGCAGGACGCCACGGCGTGGTCCCGTCACGGCTCCGGGCGGCTGACGCCGGTGCCCGCGGTCGCGCCGGCGGCACCGTTTGCCATCGATGCGGTGCAGGCCCGTTGTGGTGACCACGTGGCCGGCGACGAGTTCTACGACCGACTGGTCGAGCTCGGCCTCGAGTTCGGCCCCGACTTCCGCGGCATCACGGAGCTGTGGCGGTGCGACGGCGAGGCCATGGGCGCCGTCGCCTTGCACGCGACGCTGGCGCGGGAGGCGGACCACTACGGGATCCATCCCGCCCTGCTCGACGCCTGCTTCCACGTCCTCGGGGCTCCGCTGACCGGCGCCGACGATCGTT
>DASXAI010000237.1:0-1954 GCA_036406775.1 Acidimicrobiales bacterium | reverse complement strand
GCCCTTCGTCGCCGACGGGTCGATCGCCGCAAGATCGGGGCGCTCTCCTGGCTTCACCACCCAGCGGGGGGCGTCGTCGTTGGCCATGGGCGGACTGTAGGTTTCGCCGGATGGCGGTGCGCCCGGCGACCGAGGCCGACCTGGACGAGATCGTCGCCCTCATCCGGGAGCTCGCGGTGTACGAGCAGCTCGAGGCCGACGTCTCGCTCGAGCGAGACGAGGTAGGGCAGCACCTGTTCGGTGAGCAGCCCGCGGCCCACGTGCTGATCGCCGAGAGCGACGGCGGCGACGTGGCCGGCTTCGCGTTGTGGTTCACCACCTTCTCGACGTTCCTCGGCCGGCCCGGCATCTGGCTCGAGGACCTGTTCGTCCGGCCCGCGCACCGCGGCCGGGGCCACGGCCTCGCCCTGCTGCAGCGGCTGCGGGCGATGACCGACGCCCGGGTCGAGTGGTCGGTGCTCGACTGGAACGAGCCCGCCATCGGCTTCTACCGCGCCCTCGGCGCCAAGCCGGTCGAGGGCTGGACCACCTACCGCTGGCTGCCGTCCTGACGACCGCGTGCTGTAACTCTCCAGCCAAGGAACAGTCTCCTCATCGGGTGGCCGGCTCGTCACCGGGCTCAGATCGAGGGGAGAGCGGGATGCACATCGTTCGAGGGCGCAAGTGGCTCGCGCTGCTTGCGATCGGTGTCGTGCTGGGTGCGGGAGGCAGCGTCGCGTACGCGTCGATCCCGAACTCCGGCAACGTCTTTCACGCCTGCATGCTGAAGGCGACGGGAACGATCCGGCTGATCGACAAGGACCTGCCGGCAAGCTCGCTGCTCGGGCACTGCACGTCGCTCGAGAAGGAGATCTCCTGGAACCAGCAGGGCCAGCAAGGCCCGCCCGGGCTACCAGGTGCGAACGGTCAGCCCGGCGCGCCGGGCCAGCCGGGTGCGGACGGCCAGCCGGGTGCAGACGGCCAGCCGGGGCCGCCCGGGCCCCCAGGGCCGGGCGCCGTCACCGCCGAGGTGAACTTCAACGGCTTCCTCCTCGCCCACACCGGTGCCGTGACGGGCGTGCAGCATCCGAGCACGGGCATCTACCTCGTCACGCTGAGCGACCCCGCGCTGTTGAACTGCTCACGCGTCGCGACGATCGGGCGCGAGAGCGCCTTCCAGGGGAACATCAACTTCGCTGACCAGTTCACCGAGACAGGCCTCATCTCCACGCTGAACGCATTCGGGGGACCGGACCTCGGCGTCGGTGTCGTCATCCACAACACCGACGGCACGCTCGGCGACAAGATCTTCCACCTCGCCATCCTCTGCTGATCGCCCAACTGGCAGCCGCGGGTCAACTGGCAGCGCCAGGGCGGCATTCGCGGCCCGGCGGCTGCCAGTTGGTGCCCACGGCGGCGCGCACCAGCGCGTGGAAGGCGGCCACGCCCTGCTCGTGCTTCGGGCTGAGCGTGCCGGTGTCGTACACACCGGCCTCGAGGTTGCGCTGGACGGCTTCGCAGATGCGCCGGTCCTCGTCGAGGAGCTCGAGCGACAGCTTCATCGACGCATCCCGCTCCGCCGCGTCGCTCCCCGGGTCGAACAGGTAGGTGTACGCGACCCGGGTGCGACCGGGACCGAGGGGCCAGTAGCACTCGACGTTCATCCCGTCGGGGTACACGTTGAGCGCCAGGTTCGGGTAGCGCCAGAGCCACCGGCCACTCGTCGCCGATCCGTCCCGCGCCGGCGCGGTGTGGATGCAGTAGCGGTCCCGGACCGTGACCTCGTAGCGCTTGGCGTCGACCTGGCGCAGCAGCCCGGGGTGCACCAGCGGGAGGTGGTAGCCCTCGAGGTAGTTGTCGGCGTAGGTCTTCCAGTTGGCGGCGATGACGTCGCCGAGCTCGTGGCTGACGGTGAAGTCCTCCATGGGAAACGCCGCGCACTCGTCGACGAACGAGCCGAGATCGTCCCGCAGGC
>DASXAI010000236.1:0-6818 GCA_036406775.1 Acidimicrobiales bacterium | reverse complement strand
CGACGCGCGCCTTCGGCGTCCAGCTCGCTCGGGCCGCCGGGCGCCGGCTCGGCGTGCGCACGTTCACCAGCCCGGGAGGCCGCTTGGACGTCGACCTGGACGCCGGCGGGCGCCCCGAGCGAGACCGCTTCGTGGCGGACGTGGAGCGCGGCGAGTTCGGTCGCTAGGGCGTCCAGGCGCGGCTGGCGCTCCACGCCTCGTCGAGCAAGTCGCCGGCGCGCGCCAGTCGTGTCGCCGGGTCGGCGGCGTGGAGGAGTTGGAAGCACGGGCCCCGCGCCAGGCGGGCCGCGATCGGGAACCAGCGCGTCACCGGCTGGGGGAGGGCCGACAGGACGAGGGCGGGGACGAGCGCCTCGAGGGCCGTGGCCGACGAGATCGACGTCATGGCGCCGTCGCCGTCGTGGTGCCCGCACACGATGACCGCGTCCACCGGTGCCGCCCTGGTGTCGAGCGTGAACCAGGTCAGCTCGAGACGGTCTCGGGTGTCCTGGGGGAGCGCCTCACCGTCGACGTCGGCCGCCACGTCGGCGGGCAGGGTCGGGACCCGAGCGACGCCCTGGACCGCGGGCCGGGCCGAGTGCGGGTCCACGATCACCATGTCGTCGGCGCAGACGTCCCACCCGGCGACGTGGGCGGCGAACGCCAGCGAGGACTTGCCCGACCCGCTCGGGCCGACCACGAGCAGCGCGCCGTCGTCGCGCCGTACGGCCGCGCCGTGGAGCAGGAATCGACCCTGGACCAGGACGAGTCGCGCCAGGACGAACAGCATGCTGTTGCGCACCATCACCCAGCGCCGATAGCCGGTGACGGAGCCGCCGATCCGCGCGTACGGCGGCGTCACCTCGGCGGTGAGCCCCCAGTGGTGGCGGAACCAGTGCGTCACCCCGTCGTCCCAGTGCTCGCCGTACGGACCGCGGAAGTCCGGGGCCCGGTTCGGCACCTCGGGACCCACGTCGTCGATGGTCAGAAAAGCGGAGAGCGCGGCGTCGACAGCGGTGTCACCGACCACCCGCCGGACGAGCTCGAGATCGGCGGCGGACTCGGAGGTGGTTCGCAGGCGCAGTCCCGCCACGTCCGCCTCCAGCTCCACGCTCTCACCCTAGGAGGGTCGCCACTCAGACAGCCTGCTGGATCACCTCGATCAGCAAGCCGTTCGGCAACAACAGAAACGAGATCTCCCGTCCATCGAACGCGATTGCCGGCACAGGCTCGACGACGACGCGGGCTCCGGTCGCGCGCAGGGCTGCGATCGAATCCCGGATGTCGGGCACCTCGAACGCCTGGTGGTAGATCTTGATGCCGCGCGCCAGCCACGGATCGAGCACGGTCGAGCCCGGAGTACCCACGAGCAGCTCCAGCCGGGGGCCCGGACCGACGAGGAAGCGGCCACGGATCTGCTGTCGGGGGTCCTCGAAGTCGGCCCGTTCCCGGCGGTAACCGAGCCGGGTCCACGTCTGCTCTTCGACGTCGAGATCGCGGCAGGCCAGCCCGAGATGATGGAAGGCGAGGTCCATGCCCGACTCTAGATCGGCGCTGGCAGGAGCCATTCGACCTAGGGCACACGTCAAACTCGGCTTGTACCATCGTCGCCATGTCTCGGGCGGTGGAAGCGGCTCCTGGGCGGCACCAACGCGCCCACCGTGGCGATTGATGTTCGACGTCGCCTCCCGGCTCGGGCAGGTTCTCCGCGCCCGGTGGACGCTGCGTTCGTGCGACCGCATCGGTCGCTGGACGAGGACCATGTTCGGCCCGCCGATCATCGAGAACAACGGCTCGATCGAACTCGGTGACCGCACGCGCCTCATGTCAGAGTTCGCCCCTGTCGAGCTCCGGACGGCCAAGGGCGGCCGTCTGGTCATTGGCGAGCGAACCGGCATCAACTACGGAACCTCCTTCCACGTCGTCGAGTCGGTCACCGTCGGGCGAAATGTCGACATGGGCCCGCACTGCATCGTCACCGACGCCGATACGGGCAGCGTCGATCAACCCGAGCGGGCCAGCACTCGGCCGGTGGTGATCGGGGACGGCGCATGGCTGGCGAGCCGGGTCACTGTGCTGCCGGGCTCGACGATCGGGGCCGGCTCGATCATCGCGGCCGGGAGCGTCGTCGACGGGCCGATACCGCCCGCCGTTCTCGCGGGCGGCATTCCGGCCCGCGTGCTGCGCCACCTCGACGCCACGAGCCCGGTGTTCGAGCCCCCCGTCCCCGCGCCCGAGAACACCGACCAGGTCGTGCCGGTCGCTCCTCGCCGAGACGTCGCACCCATTACTGGGCGCGGCCTGTTGATCTCGGACTTCACCGTCGACCATCTCGCGCTCGCCCTCGAACGACCCGAAGCGGAGCGGCGCCTCCACGCCGAGGTGGCTCCCTTCGGAACGGTCGTACCCACGCTGCTGACCCCGCCGGCCGACATCGGTGACTTCGCCGTCGTCTGGACGCGTCCGGAGGCGATCCTGCCCACGATGGCCCGGCTGCTCGACGGCGCAGAGGTCACAGCCGACGAGATCCTTGGCGACGTCGACCGTCTCTTCGGCCTGGTCGAGCAGGGCCTCGGCGCCGTGCCCTGCGTGGTCGTACCGACGTGGACGCTCGCGCCGTGGTGTGCCGTTCCCTCCCTCACCGGGGGACGCCCTGGCGGCGCCCTGTGGGCCCTGAACCTGGCCAACGGGCGGCTCATGGAGCGGTGCGCTCGCTCGGCCAACGTGTTCGTGGTCGATGCCTCCCGTTGGATCGCAGCGACCGGGGCGGATGCCTACAAGGAAAAACTGTGGTTCCTCGGCAAGGTTCCCTTTGACGAGCGCGTCTTCGAGATCGCCGCCGACGACATCTCGGCGGCGGTCGCGGCCGTGAGTGGCGCGGCGCGAAAGCTCGTCGTCGTCGATCTCGACAACACGTTGTGGGGCGGCGTCGTCGGTGACGACGGGTGGGAGGCGTTGCGACTCGGCGGGCACGACGGCGCCGGGGAGGCGTTCGTGGAGTTTCAACGAGCCCTTCGCCAATTGGGTCGCACGGGGGTTCTGCTCGCCATCGTCAGCAAGAACGACGAGGCGGTCGCCCTCGAAGCGATCGACCACCACGGCGCGATGGTGCTGCGGCGCGACGACTTCGTCGCCTGGCGCATCAACTGGGACGACAAGGCCGCCAACATCGCCGCGCTGACGGCGGAGCTGAACCTCGGATTGCAGTCGGTTGTGTTCATCGACGACAACCCCCATGAGCGCGAACGGGTTCGGACGGCGTTACCGGAGGTGCTCGTCCCCGACTGGCCTGACGATCCCACCGCCTATCCGCAGGCCTTGCGGTCGCTGAGGTGCTTCGATCGTCCCGCGACGAGCGCGGAAGACCTCAACCGGACGGCCCTGTACGTGACGGAGCGGCGCCGTGACGAGTTGCTGGCGTCCGTCGGCTCGCTCGACGAGTGGATTCGAGACCTCGGTGTCGTGGTCAAGGCCGATCGGCTCGGCTCCGGCAACGTGGCTCGTTCGG
This sequence comes from Acidimicrobiales bacterium, assembly GCA_036406775.1. Taxonomy (GTDB): domain Bacteria; phylum Actinomycetota; class Acidimicrobiia; order Acidimicrobiales; family Ilumatobacteraceae; genus DASXAI01. Next base: position 3,331 of record DASXAI010000236.1, on the reverse strand, counting down.
CGCAGCTGCTCAACAAGACCAATCAGATGAACCTCAGGACGCGTCGCCTCTCCGAACCCGAGCTGCTGCAGTGGGCCGACGACGAGGGCCACCAGACCTGGTGCATCACGGTCAGCGACCGCCTGGGTGATGCCGGCCTCACTGGCATCGTCAGCATTGCCGTCGAGGACGACCGGGCGACGCTCGTCGACTACGTGTTGAGTTGCCGCGTGATGGGACGGCGCGTCGAGCCGGCCATGGTCCACATCGCGGCCTTGCTCGCCACCGACCTCGGTGCGCGCCGGCTCGTCGCCGAGCTCTTGCCGACGGCCAAGAACGATCCGTGCCGCCGCTTCTTCGACAGCTCCGGCTTCACCCGCACCGGCGAGTACGGCTACGAGTGGGAGCTCGACGCCATCTTTCCTGCGCCGGCGGACATCACCATCGACATCGCCACCGCTCTGGCTGGCCGCACCCCCGCCTAGGCATGCTCTCGCGTCTGCGAACCGATGCCGTCGGGCCCGTCCGCCTGGCGGCGACCTCGTGCGGGGCCCGGCTGGTCGTTCGGGGCCGTCCGACCGTCCGAAATGCGGGACGGCTCGTGATCGGCGATGACGTCCTCATCCAGGCCACGCCGGCCACGACCCACCTCGTGACGGCGCCGACCGGTGTGCTGCAGCTCGGCGACCGTGTCGAGATCGGTCAGGGTGCCGCCATTTCGTGTCATGCGATGATCGCAATACACGACGATGTCGTCGTCGAACCGTACGTCGCCATCATGGATTTCGACTTTCACGCCGCTGACGGCCATGCACCCGCGCCCCGCCCCGTCGTCATCGAAGAGGGCGTCCGGCTGGGAGCCAGATCCATCGTGTTGCCCGGCTCGCACATCGGCGCGGGCGCCGTGGTGCGGGCCGGAAGTGTTGTGGCGGGATCGATCGCCCCGGGAGCCCGCGTTGCAGGTAATCCGGCGATGGCAGCCTCGATCGAGACGCGGCCGAGCAGTCTCGCGGTCGGCGCGGCTGAGCTCTTGCAGCGCGTCTTTCGGCTCGAGGTGCGGCCGAGCGGATCAGACGGCCGCCATTCGATCCCGGCATGGGATTCGCTTGGTGCGCTGGAACTGCTCGTCGCCATCGAGGCAGTGGTGGGCCGCCCCCTCGACGAAGCGGTTCTGGCGCACCTGGCGACGGTCGACGATGTCGAACTGCTCCTCGCGGAGATGGGCGCGGCCGGCGCGACGGCCCCCGAGGCCGAGTCCGTGTCCGATGTCGTTGCTCGGGTCTTCGGGCTCGACCAGCCCCCGCCGCCCGCCACCCGCCAAGAAGACGTCCCGGGCTGGGACTCGCTGGGGACGCTCGAACTGGTGATGGCGCTCGAGCAGAGCTTTGGTGTCGTGATCGACGAGCGCCTGCTCGCACACGTTCGTACCGTGCATGATCTCGAGCGCCTCGTGCGCTGATCCTTCCAATGGGCTCGACACCCCCCCAGACCCCGCCGTATGCCACGGCACGGTTGCTGCGCCAGCGTCTCGGCGACGACGTCTGGTTGCCGGTGCAGGGCGAGTCGATGCGGCCGACCATCATCCCACCGGCGCAGGTTCGCCTCGTGGCCCAGGCTCGGCCCCGCGTCGGGGAGGTCTGGGCCTTCGTCGGGGCCGGTGGCCATATCGTCGTCCACCGCTGCGAGCGGCGAACGCCGAGCGGCTACGTGTTCCGCGGGGACGGATGGGCGGCCGCCGATCCGGTGGCATCGCTTGACGTGTTGATCGGGCGCGCCATCGCCGTGCGAGACGATCGCGGCGAACGCCGCCTCGGCGGCATCGACCGGGTCCGGGGGACGAGCCGGTATCTGGCGCGATGGGCTCGCCGCGCCGGCAGATGGGCCGTTTCGCTCATTTCGCGCGGAGCGCGGTCGGGCTAGCTTCTCCCTCGTCACTCTCCTTCAGAGGAGCCTGACAGGAAAGGGAATCTCATGGAGTACGAGAAGCCAGACATCGAATCGCACGTTGATGTCACCGGCGTCATGGGTTGGGGCGGCTTGCCTGACAAGAGTCCTTACCACTGAGGTTCGCGGGCACCAGGGCGGCTCTCGGACGGCGGGAAACGTCGCCGAGGCCGGCTCCGGTCGAGCTTGAACCACACCCGGCGGACAAGGTCCTCGCCTGGAACTCGTTGCGGCGGCTTCACGCCGACGACCGTCACGTCGTCGACGGTCCCGAGGCCGTCCGGGAACGTCATCTGGTTCCCGCTGCCGGCCACCGCCACGAGCCCCAGCCCTGATGCCAGGTTGAGGGCGATCGCGCGCGCCATGAGCTGCCACGAGTAGCCCTTGCCTCGCGCCTCCGGCCGCACGGTCAAGTGCGACCACTCGATGAAGTGGGGCGTTCTCGATGCGGCGATGACGGCGCCATCCAGCCGTCTGTCACCGTCGAGCACGATCGTCGAGAAGCTGCGCGCCGCATCCTGCAAGAGGGCTCGCATGCCGCGTGTCGTGCGGGCGAACGGCAGCTCGTAGCCCGTGTACAGGTCGTAGAGCGCCTCGAGGTCGAGCGCGGTGGCGACGCGGGTCGCCGGCGTGGGCGGTTCCCAGGCCACCGGCTGCCAGGGAACGCAGATGCGGCGCATCGTGACGTGGCGTACGACGCGGGTCAGGTGGGGCACGAGGGGCGGGACGTCGTCGGCGCCGCCCGTGATCGACACCACCGGGGCGCGGTTCAGGGCGGCCGCCAACGGCTCGGCATCGTCGGCGGTGGCGAGGAATGGATAGGCCACCCACTGGCCGAGCTCGGCGCGCACGAGGGGGCACACCGTGCGGTCGTGGTGTCCGGCGGTGAGCACCCGGACGTCGCGGCGGGGACGCGTGGTCGCGAGAACCGCCCCGAGGGCCAAGGTCGTGCGCGGTTCGTCGGCCGCCAGGCGCACCAGGATCTCCCGGTAACCGATCGTCACGTTCTCACGCCATTCGGGGGCACGCGCCATGGTGACATCGTCAATTCGGGACCCGTATTCGCGCAGAGACACTCTGCCACCACCCTGCGTGAAGAGGTGCCGATCCTCGGTCCATTCGATGTCTTGTGTCGCTCGGGGGCGGCTCTTATGATCCTGGCGGAGTCGGACTCGACCACGCGCGTCGGCTCGGTCGTGGGGTACGTGGCGGACTCATGGTGGTGGGGAGGATTTCGTGACGAAGCAGCGGGCCGCTGCTCGCGCCTGGATGAGGCTAGTTGGCGTCGCCGGGCTCGTGTCGGTGGTCGTGTTCTCCGGGCTGGCGGTGCCCGAGGCGTCGGCGGCTCCTGCCACTCCGACATTCATCCACACGGCGGCCCGGGAGGTCACCTCGGGCACGACGAACA
>DASXAI010000235.1:0-9061 GCA_036406775.1 Acidimicrobiales bacterium | reverse complement strand
CGTTGTTGCTCGCCGATCTCCAACGACCGGAGGTCGACATCCAACCGATCGACAAGGTCGGCCGCAATGCCGTCGTCTCGTGTGAAGTCCGCTACGACGACCTTCCCGTGGCGGTGAGCGACCGCGTCGGCGAGGAGGGCGAGGGCTTCCGCTATCTGCTCAACGGCCTGAACCCGGAACGCATCCTGGTGGCGTCGGAGGCACTCGGTATCGGGCGGGCATCGATCAAGCGCGCCGTGCGCTACGCCAACGAGCGCGTGGTGTTCGGCCGGCCCATCGGCAAGAACCAAGGCATCGCGTTCCCGCTCGCCGAGGCCCACGCCCGTTTGCACGCCGCTGAGCTCGCGATCCGCGAAGCCTCGTACCGCTACGACCAAGGTCTGCCGTGCGGCGAGCATGCCAACACGGCGAAGTTCCTCGCCGCCGACGCCGGCTACCGCGCCGCCGATCAAGCCATGCAGACACTCGGCGGCTTCGGCTACGCCAAGGAGTACGACGTGGAGCGGTGGTGGCGCGAAGCGCGCCTCATGCGCATCGCGCCGATCAGCCAGGAGCTGGTGCTCTCGTACATCGCCGAACACGTCCTCGGCCTGCCCCGGTCGTACTGATGACGACGGCCGCCGTGCTGCTGGCGGCCGGCGGCGGGTCACGGTTCCGCGGCGACGCCCACAAGCTGGTGACCCCCTTCGCCGGCCGGCCGCTGTACCAGCACGCGCTGGCGGCCGTGCGCCGCGCCGAACTCGACGAGACGATCGTCGTCACGGGCGCCGTCTCCCTCGAGCTGCCCGACGACGTGACGGTGCTCGTGAACGACCGGTGGGCCGACGGCCAGGCGACGTCAGTGCAGCTGGCCCTGGTCCACGCCGGCGCCGCCGGCCACGACGCCGTAGTCGTCGGATTGGCCGACCAGCCGTTGATCCCGGCCGAAGCGTGGCGCCTCGTGGCGGCCAGCGAGGAACGACCGATCACCGTCGCGACCTACGACGGGCGGCGCGCCAATCCCGTCCGGCTCCACCGCGACGTGTGGCCGCTGGTGCCGGCCTCCGGCGACGAGGGAGCACGCGTCCTCATCAGGGGTCGTCCCGAACTCGTGGGCGCTGTAGCGTGCCCGGGCAACCCTGCTGACATCGACTCCGTGGAGGATCTGCGGCGATGGAACTCGTGAATGACTTCACCGTGAACGTACCCGTCGACGAGGCGTGGGACACGCTGACCGATGTCGAGCGCATCGCGCCGTGCCTCCCCGGGGCCCAGCTCCAGGAGGTGGAGGGCGACGTCTACCGCGGGATCGTGAAGGTGAAGGTCGGGCCGATCCTCGCCCAGTTCAAGGGCCAGGCCACCTTCGTGGAGAAAGACGAGTCGAACCACAAGGCGGTGCTGAAGGCCGAGGGCCGTGACACCACGGGCAAGGGCAACGCCTCCGCCCTCATCACGGCGCTGCTCGAGCCGCAGGGTGAGAGCCTCACCAAGGTCACCGTGGCCACCGATCTCACCATCACCGGCAAGGTCGCCCAGTTCGGCCGGGGCGCGCTGGCCGACGTCAGCACGAAGCTGCTCGGCCAGTTCGTCGATCAACTCGAGAGCACGGTGCTCAACCAGCCGAACGCCGGGGGCAACGGATCGGCGCCCGCCGACGCGCCCCTCGCCGCACCGGCCGACGACATCGCGCCCGCCACCGCCACCACGCCCGAGCCGGGCGTGCGCAAGGTCGACCAGCCCGACGCCGAACCCATCGACCTGATCGAGACGGCCGGCGCCCCGCTCGCCAAGCGCATCGTCCCGATCGTCGTCGCCGCCGTCGCCCTCTTCTTCGTGATCCGGCGCCTCCGCCGGAAGTGACCGACGATCGCGCCGCCGTGACGGCCCTCCTCGGGCGGGCCCCCACCGGTGCGTTCGAAGTCGTGGTGCGCGACAGCGACGGCGCGCCGGCGGTGATCCGCAACGAGCCGCTGCTCGACGACGGCACCCCCATGCCGACGCGCTACTGGCTCGTGGGGCGGCGCGAGGTGACCGCGGTGAGCCGGCTCGAGGCCGACGGTGGCGTCCGCGCCGCCGAGGCCGCCGTCGATCCGGACGAGTTGGCCGCCGCCCACGACCGCTACGCCGCCGAACGCGACACCGCCGTCCCGGCCGACTGGGCCGGGCCTCGCCCGCGCGGCGGCGTGGGCGGTACGGCTGCCGGCGTCAAGTGCCTGCACGCCCACTACGCCTGGTACCTCGCCGGCGGTGACGATCCGGTCGGGCGGTGGGTCGCCGAGCGGCTCGCGGCGCGGCGATGACGGCTCGGGCCGCCATCGACATCGGCACCAACTCCGTCCGCCTCCTCGTCGTGGACGACGGGCGCGACCTCGAGCGGCGCGCCGTCATCACGCGGCTCGGCGAAGGCGTCGACCGCACGGGCGAACTGTCCGATGCGGCGATGGAGCGGACGTTGGCGACGCTCGTCGACTTCCGTGATGTGCTCGACGGGTACGGCGTGGAGGCGCCGCGGGTCGTCGCCACCTCTGCGGCCCGAGACGCGCGAAACCGGGACACCTTCTTCGCCGCCGCCACCGACGTCCTCGGCGCGCCGCCCGAGCTCCTGCCCGGCGACCAGGAGGCCCGGCTGTCGTTCGAGGGCGCCGTGGCCGCACTCGACCCGGCTGCCGGGCCGTTCCTCGTCGTCGACATCGGCGGCGGCTCCACCGAGCTCGCCGTCGGGACGTCGACGGCCGACAGTGTGTATTCCATGAACGTCGGCGCCGTGCGGCTCGCCGAGTTGCAGCTGCACCACGATCCGCCGCAGCCAGAGGAGCTCACCAACGCCCTCGGCCTGGTGGAGGACCGCCTCGACGACGCCCTGCGCGCCGTCCCGGCGGCCGAGGACGCCCGGACGCTCGTCGGTGTCGGCGGCACGATCACGACCGTGGCCGCCATCGAGATCGGCCTGGCCGTCTACGACCGCGACCGCGTGCACGGCTTCCGGCTGAGCCGCGCCGCCGCCGAGGACGTGTTCCGGACCCTCGCCACCGAGCCGCTCGCCGACCGCAAGCACAACCCCGGCCTGCATGCCGATCGCGCCGACGTCATCGTGGGCGGCTGCGTCGTGCTGGTGGGCGTCATGCGGCGGCTGCGCGCCCCCGAACTCGTCGTGCGCGACGCCGACCTCCTCGACGCCTTGGCGGTTGGATGATCCGCGCCGCCGAACCGGGCGACGTCGGTGCCATCGTCGGGCTCATCGGCGACCTGGCCGAGTACGAGCGGGCCCGCCACGAGGTGCAGATCGACGGGCCGGCGCTCGACGCCGCCCTGTTCGGACCGGCGCCGGCGGTGTTCGCCCACGTCGCTGTGGTGGACGGCGAGGTCGTCGGGTTCGCCCTTTGGTTCCTGTCGTTCTCGACGTGGCTCGGGCGCCACGGCATCTACATGGAGGATCTGTACGTGCGGCCGGAGCACCGGGGTGACGGGCACGGCCGGGCGCTCCTGGCGACGCTGGCCCGGATCGCCGTCGAGCGGGGCTACGGCCGTCTCGAGTGGGCCGTCCTCGACTGGAACGAACCGGCGCTGGCGTTCTACCGGGCCCTCGGCGCCGTCGCCCTGGACGAGTGGACCGTGCATCGACTCACCGACGACGCCCTGCGCGGCGTGGCGGCCCAGGCTGATCGATACCATCCCGGCCCGTGATCAGGCTGTACGGCCGGCGCGTCCTGCTGCGACCCCTCGTGCCCGCCGACTTCGCGGCGTGGAGCGAGGTCCGCATCCGCAACGAGGCGTGGCTCCTGCCGTGGGAGCAGGCCCGCATCCCGGGCATGCCGGACCCGACGCGCGACCGCGAGTCGTTCACCGTCCGCTGCAGCGCCAGGGACCGAGAGCGCCAGCTCGGCGCCGGCTACGGGTTCGGCATCTTCGTCGACAACGCCTTCGCCGGCGAGATCAATCTGAACTCGGTGCAACGGGGCTCGTTCCAGAACGCCTACGTCGGCTACTGGATCGACGAGGCTCGAGCCGGCTGCGGGTACATGCCCGAGAGCGTCGCCGTCGTGACGCGCTTCGCCTTCGACGACCTCCGCCTCCACCGGCTGCAGATCGCCATCATCCCCCGCAACCGCAACAGCCGCCGGGTGATGGAGAAGCTGCGCTACCGCGAGGAGGGCATCGCCCTGCGCTACCTCGAGATCAACGGCGCCTGGGAAGACCACGTGCGGTACGCCATCACCGCCGAGGAGTGGGACGAGCGTCGCACCGAGATCACCGCCGCCTGGCTCTGAAACCATCTGACGCGGTTTCGCGACGTTTACGACACATATCGCGCACCAGAACGAGTGGGGGCTACAGCGTCGGCAGGACGGTGGCGAGGTCGGCGAGGCCGAGGGGGCCGAGAGCGAGGGCGTCGGTGTGCCACGCCTTGAGGTCGAAGGCGGCGCCGCGGGCGCGGCGGGCCGCCTCCCGGCCGGCGAGCCAGACCCGCTCGCCGAGCTTGTACGAGATGGCCTGGCCCGGCCAGCCCAAGTAGCGGATCCACTCGCTCTCGAGAAACGCGCGATCGGGGCCGCCGTGGCCGAGCAGGAACTCCCGCCCGAGCTCGGGCGTCCACCGCTCCCCCGGGTGGAACGGCTGCCCGGTGGGGATCGGCATCTCGCAGTGCATTCCGATGTCGACGACGACCCGCGTAGCCCGAAGCAGCTGACCGTCGAGGTAGCCGAGGCGCCGGTCGGGCGCGCCGAGGAAGCCGAGCTCGTCCATCAGCCGCTCGGCGTACAGGGCCCAGCCCTCGCCGTCGCCCGAGATGAACTCGGAGCGCTGGTACCGCGTCAGCTGATCCCCGAGCGCGACCCAGCCGGCGAGCTGGAGGTGATGACCGGGGACGCCTTCGTGGTACCAGGTGCTGACGTCCTTCCAGATCGGGAAGCGGGTCCGGCCGAGCGTGGGGTACCACGTCTGGCCGGGCCGGCTGAAGTCGAGCGACGGCGTCGTGTAATAGGCGGCGGCGGCAGACCCGGGCGGGGCCAGCACGGCCTCCACCTGCCGGACGGGTCCGGCGATCTCGAAGTACGTGCCGTCGAGGGCCTCGATGGCGCCGTCGATCAGACCCTGGAGCTGGGCCAGCAGCGCCGCTTCACCCTCGACTGCCTCCCCGTGGGCGTCGAGGTGCTCGTACACGTCGGCCAGTGACCGGCCGGGCAGGATCTCGTCGACGACGGCCGCCATCTCGGCCTCGATGCGCTCCACCTCGGACCAGCCGTAGGCGTAGGCGTCGTCGACGTCGACCACGGCGCCCAGGTACCGACGGGCGCCGGCGACGTATCGGTCCCGCCCGACGGCGTCGGGAGTGCCGGTCGCCGCCGCCAGGTAGTCGTCGCGCAGGAAGCGGGTCAAGATGCCGTACGCGGCGGTGGCCGCCTCGGCCGGGCGGGCCAGCGCGGCTCGCACGGCCTCGGGGGCCCTCGCCGCGAACGACACGAACCACGGCTCGGCGTCGTCGAGCCCGGCCCACGTCGCCGCCTGCTTGGCGCACGCTTCGGCCTGTCGGGGCGCGGCGAACAGGCCACGACGCATCCCCTCGCGCAACGATGCCTCGACCCGGTCGAGCGCCTCGGGAACGGCCTCCATCCGGCGCCCCAACATCGCCCAGTCGTCGTCGGTCTGGGCCGGGCTGAGATCGAACACCTCGCGCGTGCCGCTCACGGGCGAGGCGATGATCCGCAACGCCCGGAGGTGCTCGCCGGCGTCGAACCACGCCAGCTCGGTCTGCAGGCGGTCGCGCAGCAGGGCGGCGCAGTTCTGGTCGGCCTCCTCCACCTCGCCGACGGCGTCGAGCTGCGTCAGCGTGGTGCGGGCCACGTCCACCCGCGCCTCCTCACCGGACGGCGAGTAGTCGGTGAGACGGTCGCCGTGGCCGCGCACGCCGAGGACGGTGGCCAGGTTCGGGTCGAGCTCGATCAGCTCATCGAGGTAGCCGTCGGCCAGGTCGCGGACCCGTCCCAACGTCAGCCCTTGCGGCCCGAGATGCGGGCCTGCATCCGCGCCAGGCGCTCCTTGAACCACGGCTGCTGGGTGCTCCACACCTGGGGCTCGAGCTCGCGGTCGACGGCGGCCTCGTGGGTGGCGACGTCGGCCATGTCCTGCAGCGTCTGCTTCACGGTGATGGCCAGCTCGCGCGGGGCCTCGGCGGCCTTGGCCGCCATGGCGTGGGTGATGGCGAGCAGTTCGCCGTCGGGCACGCAGCGGTGGACGAGCCCGATGCGCTCGGCCTCGGCCCCGTCGGCCACCTCGCCGAAGAGCACCATGGCCGCCGCTTCCTGCGGCCCGACGACACGTCGCATCATCCACGTGTGGCCGCCACCCGGGTGGAGGCCGAGCGCCAGGAAGCGGGTGTCGAAGCGAGCCGACGCGCCGGCGACGCGGACATCGCACCCGAGGGCCATGTTCATGCCCGCGCCCACCGCCGCGCCGTTCACGGCCGCCAGCGTGGGCAACGGGCTCCGCGACACGCGCAGGAACCCTTCGTAGATGCCACGCAGGCCGCCGCTCTCGGCCGAACCGAGGTTGCCGAGGTTGGCGCCGGCGCAGAAGGCAGGCGGCGCGCCCGTCACGACGACGGCGCCCACCGACTCGTCGGCTTCGGCCGTGTCCATCGCCGCCACGATCTCGGTGACCATGGGTGCCGTCAGGGTGTTGCGCTCGTCCGGGTTGTTGAGCGTGATGGTGGCGACCCCGTCGGCGACATCGAGCAGTACGAGCGGCATGACGGCCGAGTCTTCCATGGACGTACAGTGCCCGCGAAGAGCCCTTCGCCGACCACGGAGAGAGCATGGCCACCAAGCCTGTGCAGCAGCAGGTCGAACGCATCCTCGACGAGGAGCCCGGCCGCACCGTCGCCGTCATCGTCAAGGCCAGGGAGGACGACCGCGCCACCAAGGCCCACGCCACGGCGGCGGCATCGGCGGTCGCCGAACGACGGCTCACCGTGCGGTCGCGGGAGGTGCTGGCCGACCTCACTGCCGCCTTGAAGGGGCGCGGCCGGCCGAGCGGGCCGACGCCGAGCCTCGCCGCGTCCGTGATGGGGGCACCGGGCCAGCCGGCGACGACGAAGGCGGCGGCGCAAGCGACGGTGCAGTCACTGCTGGCGGCGCCGGTCGTCAAGGAGGCGCTGGCCCGGGCAGGCGAGGACGAAGCGACCAGCCCCGTCACCCCGCTGCTGGCCGCCCGCAGCATTGCGGCGGTGCTGCGACGAGACGAAGTGGCGACGCTCAGCCGCGAACCGCGGGTCGCGGCCGTCTACTCGAACCGCCGGCTGCAGGTGCCGAGGGTGATCGAGGTGGATGTCCTCCCGCAGGCGGCGCAGGAGGCCAAGGCGGCGACGTGGGGCGTCGAGCGCATCGGCGCGCTGGCGGCGTGGGGCGCCTACGGCACGCGCGGCAAGGGCGTGAAGATCGGCGTGCTCGACACTGGTGTCGACGCCGAGCATCCCGACCTCAAGGGCAAGGTGGCCAACTGGGCCGAGTTCGGGCCCGACGGCAAGCGGGTGCGGGGATCGACGGCGCACGACTCCGACCGCCACGGCACCCACGTGTGCGGGACCATCGCCGGCGGCGACGCCAGTGGCACGTGGATCGGCGTCGCTCCCGACGCCAGGCTCGCCGTGGGGCTCGTGCTCGACGGCGAGAAGGGCGGCACCGACGCCCAGGTGCTGGCCGGGATCGACTGGGCCCTCGACCTCGGCGTAGACGCCATCAGCATGTCGCTCGGCGGCATCGTCATCGGGCCCGAGACGCCCGGCACGTACACCCGCGCCATCGTCGAGTGCTTCCTGCGCGGCGTGCCCGTGGTGGCCGCCATCGGCAACGAGGGCGACGGCACCGGCGGCTCGCCCGGCAACGACTTGTTCAGCCTGGCCGTCGGGGCCACGAACGTCGACGACAACGTGGCCGGGTTCAGCAGCGGCCGAACCCAGTTCGTCACCGAGTCCGACGTCATCCGAGCCGATGTTCTCCCGCTGCCCTATCCCAAACCCGATGTCGCCGCGCCCGGCGTGGCCGTTCAGTCGAGCGTGCCGGGTGGCCAGTGGGCCGCCCTCAGCGGCACGTCGATGGCGACACCGCACACGAGCGGTGCCGTCGCCCTGCTCCTGGCGGCCACCGGCCATTTGGCGTCCGTCGCCGACGACCAGCGCGTGGGCGTCATCCTCGATCTCTTGATCGGCGGGGTGAAGGAGCTCGGCGAGGCGGGCCAGGATCATCGGTACGGCTTCGGCCGCGTCGACATCCTTCACACCATCGGGTTGGCGCGGGACCAGGGGCTGTAGCCGCGACGAGCGGCAGTACCATGAACGCCGTGGCCGACCGCATCGACGCTGTGATCGAGGACGGCTCGTTGCGGCGCCTCGCCCACGAGCGGTCCGACGAGAAGGCCCCGGTGCTCATCGAGGTGGCCGGGCCCACGAAGGCCGTCGACATCGACCTCGGCCGGCGGGGCGGCACCACGGTCGGCGCACCGAGCCTCGTCACGGTGGAGGTGGCCGACGGCTCGCCCCCGCCGGCGGCGTCGCACGAGGTCACCGACATCCTCGGCCGCCCGGCGCGCTATCTCCGGGCCGCTCGGGCCTTCTCCGCGGTGGCGTCGGGCGCGCAGCTCGCCGCCCTGGCCGCCAGCCCGCTCGTGCAGGCCATCCGGCCGGCGCAGACGGTGCAGATGAAGTAGCCGGCGCGGCCGACTCGTACCATCGCCCCCGTGGGGGAGATCGACCAGGAGTCGTGGGAGCCCGAGCTCGACGAGCTGCGCCAGCGGCAGGCCTTTGCCCATCGGATGGGTGGGCCCGAGAAGATCGAGCGCCAACACCGCGGCGGCAAGCTGACCGTGCGGGAGCGCATCGACGCCCTCCTCGACCCTGGCTCCTTCCACGAGGTCGGCACCATCGCCGGCAAGGCCAGCTACGAGGACGGGGAGCTGATCGACCTCAGCGCCACCAACTTCGTACTCGGCCGGGGCCGGATCGACGGCCGCCCGGTGGTGGTCGGCGGCGACGACTTCACGGTGCGGGGCGGCGCCGCTGACGCGTCCATCTGGCAGAAGCAGGTCCACG
>DASXAI010000234.1:0-6696 GCA_036406775.1 Acidimicrobiales bacterium | reverse complement strand
GTTGTCGGCGGCGAGCCCGCTGTCGCCCGTCTGGATCTGGTTGGGCGGCGTGGCCAGGTTGGGTATCTGCTCGGCCACCCACGACAGGGTGTTCGTCTGAGCCGACCCGATCAGGTACATGACGGTGGCGGCGCCTTCGATGAGCGTGGCCGGCTGAGGCGCGGCCAGCGGCGACTGCGTACCCGCCTGCCAGACCGAGACCTCGTACGTGGCCGGCGGTACCACCGCCGTCGTCGAGCCGGGCTCGGTGAGACCCGATGCCACCACGGTCTGGTTCAGGCCCACGTCGACGGCGGGGGCGGCGGCGGTGTGGCGCACGACGGCACGCGTCTCGCCCGCCGCCACGGGCGACATGTCGTCGACGTAGGCCGTGATCGTCGGCGCACCGGCCGCGTTCAAGTGGGCCACGACGCTCTGGCGCGCGTCCGCCTGGACGTTGACATCCGCCGACACGTCCGGGGCGGCGTCGGCCGGCTTGCCCGTCACCCGGATGTCGACATGGTGTTCACCGGCGGGGATCGCGACCGGGTCGGTGACCCGCTCCGGTTGGAACGCCGGCAGCACCAACGTGTTGTCGACGTACACATCAGCGACCACGCCCCGCAGCCCGTGCACGACGGTCACGAGCCCCATCGGCGTCTGCGCATGGGCCACCGTCGACCCCGCTGTTGCTGTCGTCCCGATCACGGCGACCGCCGCCGTAAGTCGCAGGATTCTTGACATCGTCCCCTCCCATCATCCAACGCCCCGCGTTGCTCCGTAGACGAGGCAGACGGTCTACGGAGTAGGACGGTCGGCTGGACGAGGGGTTCGGGCGATCGGTTGGGAGGGGCAGCACCATGCCGACCCTGGCGTCGGTGATCCGGCGGCTCGGCCTTGGCATAGCCGCGTTCACCTGCGGTGTCGTCATTTGCGCGGTCGTGTCGTCACCCTTGGCGCGCGCCAACGAGCCGACCACGTTGCGTGTCGTGTCGGTGACGCGCGGAACCGACGGCCGAGCGACCGTCGTCGTGTCGGTACCGAACCGGTTCGTCGCGGCGACGGCGTCGGGTGGCGCCTTCACCGTCGTCACGTCCGACGGCGCGACCATCGCGCCGGACGTGACCCCATTGCCACCGTCGACGGCGGCGGTGGCCGTCGTCGTGGACGTGGCCGACGGGTCGACCGCCGATGTCGCGGCGCGGGTGACGGGGGCGGCGGCCGAACTCGTCCGGTCGCTCGATCCAGGCGTGTCAGTCGCCGTGATCACCACACGCGACGCCGCCCGGCCACCGGCACCCACCACCGATCGCGCCGTCGCGTTGACCACGCTCGCCGCCGGTTCCGGTCCGATCACCCAGTCGCGTGCCGACGCCGTGAACGCCGCCGGCGCCGTCGTGGGCGTGACCCCGTTCGTCGATCCGATGGTCGTCGTGTTCGACAGCGCCGCCACGACGGCCGTCACGACGCCCACGTTCGCCGCCGGTGTCGGCCTGCAGACGATCTCGGTGGGCGGGGCCGCCGATCCCGTGTCGCTCGTCGACGACACCGTGGGCCTGATGCAGGGCCGCTTCCTGCTCACCGCGCCGGGCGCCGGTGCCGGGCCGCTCGCCGTGCGGCTGGCGACGCCCGCCGGACCGCTCGACGCCACCATCCCGGGCGTCGCACCGGCGCCGTCCACGACGGCGGCGACGGTCGCCGACAGCAGGGTGGCCGCCGGCTCGGTGCCGGCCTCGGCGCCCGTCGCGACAGCGCCGACGTCGACCCCGCTGGCGGCGCCCGTTACGGTCGCGCAGACGGACCGGTCGCCTGTCCTCTGGATCGCCCTACTCGGCGGACTCGCGGCCCTCGGCCTCGTCGCCGCGGGCCTCTGGACCCGACGCCGCCGCCAGCGGGCCGAGACGGAGTCGGGCGGGACGACGCCCGGCGCCCACCAAGCGGTGGCCGCGGCTGGAGGCGCGTCCGGCCTCGACACGCCCAAGGCCCGCCGCGTCGTGTTCTCGTTCACCGACTTCACGGCTCCGCCCGGCACGCCGCGATCGGGCACGGTCGCCGTGCCGCGCCCGAATGGCAGCGACCCGCCGCCGCCCGTCCCCGAACCGACCCAAGCCCCGGCCGCCGAACCGGCGCCCGCGCCGGCGCCCCCGGCGCCGGCCCCCGCCCGGCGTCAGCCCGTGACGACCCCCACCCCGTCGGCCGCCGACGAGACGTACGCCAAGCGTCTGCGCGTGCTCGCGCTGGCCGAGGAGCTGGGCAACATCAGCGAGGCGTGCCGCATCGTCGGTGTCTCGCGACGGTCGTTCTACGAGTGGAAGCGCATCGCCGAGGAACAGGGCAACGAGGCGCTCTATCCGAAGCGGGTCCGGTAGCGGCCCACGGGCAGGAGCGCCAGCGGCGGCCGCTCGATGTGCTTCAGGAGCAGCGGGTCGAGGCCCGGGCGCAGCAGCGTGGCCACGGCCGATCCGGCCGCGTCGATCTTGGCCTTGGTGAAGGCCGTCTGGAGGATGGCGAGGGCCTGGGGGGAGAGCTGGTCGAGCGTGCGGTTGCGGTGCACTCGCGTGCCGAGGTCGCACTGGGCGATGGCGTCGAGCCCGAAGCGCTCCGAGATGTCGATGAGCAGGCCGAGGTCGACGCCGTAGCTCTGCACGAACGGCACCTCCTCCAGCACGGCGCGCCGACCCGCGTACTCGCCCGACAGCGGCTGCACGATCCCGGCCAGGTGCGGGAAGAGCATGGCGATGATGGGCCGGGCGACCAGCTCGGTGTTGCGTCCCCCCGTCCCCGGCTTGCCGTCGACGGGCCGGTCGTAGAAGCCCTTCACGAAGCCAACCGACGGATCCGTCAGCAGTGGTCCCAGCAACCCGACGACGAAGCGCTGCCCGAAGTTCGTGACGTCGGCGTCACACCACACGATGATGTCGCCCTTGGCCACGGCGAGGCCCTTCCACAGTGCCTCGCCCTTACCCGTGCCGGGCCCGAGCTCGGGCAGGAGATCGGCCGTGTACTCGACCCGGGCCCCGGCGGCCCGCGCCACCTGATCGGTGTCGTCGACCGAGCCGTCGTCGATGACGAGGACCTCGTCCACGAGCGGGACGCGCTCCGTCAACTGGCGCTGCACGTGCTCGACGATCACGCCGACGGTGCGGGCCTCGTCCTTGGCGGGGAAGCACACGGTGACGTGCTGATCGCCCTTCAGGTCGACGAGATGGCGAGCCCGGAACTCGTGATGGTCGAAGAGGCGGCGCGCGCCCGGCACGGTCATGAGTCTCGTGGCGTCATCTCGCGGTGGCAACGCGCCGGTTGGCGGTTTCAGCTCCAGATCGTGACGTACACGGGCGGCCGGAAGCGGCTGGGCGGCACGCCCTGGCCCGGCTTGTGCATGAGCTGCATGCCCTGCGGGGTGGCGGCGAAGTGCTGGAAGGCACCGGCGGCACGCGGCCGGCGGTCGGCCATGAGGCTGCTCAGGTGCCACCGCCGCTCGAGCGGCACCCCGGGGAGGTCGATCCGGCGCAACCGGCCCTGGCGCAGCTCGGGCTCGACCAGGTGGGCGATGGCGGGAGCCACGCCCAGGCCCGACGCGGCGGCGGCCCACGCCGCGGTCTGGCTGGGGAACACCTGGATGCGGTGCTCGGGGACGTGCCAGGCGGCGAGCAGCTCGGCCACCGGCGAGTCCGGATCGGCGCCGCACGGGTCGACGAGCCAGGTGGCGGCGGCCAGCCGCTCGCTGCTGATGGCCGGGCCCAGGCTCGGCGCCGCCACGACGACGAGGTGACATCGCATCACGGCCGTGCTCTCCACTCCCCCGGCCGGATCGAGGGGCGGCCCCAGCGCGACGTCGGCCAGTCGCGACTGCAACAGCACCGGCATCTCGGCCGTGGTGGCCACGCCGAGCGACGTCTCGACCCCGCCGATGCGCGCCGAGAACTCCTCCAGGAGGCTGGGCGCCACCAACTCGGCGATCTCGCTCGTGGCCACCACGCGCAGTCGTTCGGGCGCGCCCTGTGCCGCCCGTACCGCCGACTCGGCTTCGGCGCCCAGCCCGACCATCTGTGACGCGATGCCCATGAGCCGCTGGCCGCCCGGAGTGAGCGCCATGCCGCTCGCGGCGCGCGTGATGAGGTCGTCGTCGAAGTGGCGCCGGAGCGCCGCCAGCGCCTGCGACACGGCGGGCTCGCTCACGCCGAGCACTTCGGCGGCGGCACGCACCGACCCCAACCGGGCCACGAGCACGAAGGCCCCGAGCTGCGTCAGTGTCACGGCGCCGAACCTACCGTCGCCCTAAGCGATCGCTTAGGCGCCAGTTGACCGGGTCGGCGTGGCGGCGGATGCTCCATGCGGTCGCGGCCGACGATCCGCCGCGCCAGGGGGGACCGGATGCAACTACCCGCACCGTTCGAGTACGAGCGGGCCAGCAGCCTCGACGACGCCATCGCGTTGCTCGAACGGCACGGGCCAGACGCGCGCGTGATCGCCGGCGGCCACAGCCTGTTGCCCATGATGAAGCTGCGCCTGGCCCGGCCGGAAGTGCTCATCGACGTGAACGCGCTGAACGACTTGTCCTACGTGCGCATCGAAGGCGACGAGCTCCGCATCGGCGCCCTGACGCGCCACGCCGACCTCTTGGCATCGCCGCTGTCGGCCGAGCACTTCCCGATCTTCACCGACGCCGAGCGCGTCATCGCCGACCCGATCGTCCGCAACCGCGGCACGATCGGCGGATCGCTGTGCCAGGCCGATCCGTCCGAGGATCTGTCGGCGGTGTTCGCGGCGGTCAAGGCGTCAGTCGTCATCACCGGGTCGGGCGGCGAGCGGATCGTGCCGGCGCGGGAGTTGCACACGGGGCCGTACGAGACGGTCGTGGGGCCGGCCGAACTGCTCACCGAGGTGCGCGTCCCGATCCGTCCCGGCTGCGGCAGCGCCTACGAGAAGGTCGAGCGGCGCACGGGCGACTGGGCCGTGGCGGCCGCCGGCGCCGCCGTGTGGCTCGACGGCGACACCGTCGCCGACGTCGGCATCGGCCTCACCGCGGTGGGCGCGGCCCACTTCCATGCGCCTGCGGCCGAGGACGCCATCCGCGGTCAGGCGCTCAGCGACGACCTGTACGACACGGCCGCCCGGCTGGCGGCCGAGGGCTGCGAACCCCAGAGTGATCAGCGGGGTCCGGCCGACTACAAACGCCATCTCGCCGGTGAGCTGACGCGGCGGGCACTGAAGCGGGCCGTGGCACGCGCCCGCGGGGAGGGAGGCTGACATGCAGGTGTCCGTGACCGTCAACGGCCAAGCCGTCACGCGCGACGTGGAGCCGCGGCTGCTGCTCACTCACTTCCTGCGCGACCACCTCGGCCTCACTGGCACGCATTGGGGCTGTGACACGTCGAACTGCGGGACGTGCGTCGTGTGGCTCGACGGCACGCCGGTGAAGTCGTGCACCGTCCTCACCGCCATGACCGATGGCCACGCCATCCGCACCGTCGAGGACCTCGAGCAGGACGGTGCCCTCGACCCGGTGCAGCAAGGCTTCATCGAGGAGCACGGCCTGCAGTGCGGCTTCTGCACGCCGGGGATGATGCTCACGGCGCGCTGGCTGCTCGATCGGAACCCGGACCCGAGCGAGGCCGACATCCGCGAGGCGATCTCCGGGCAGATCTGCCGGTGCACCGGCTACGAGAACATCGTGCGCGCCGTGCGTTGGGCGGCGGCCCACCCGAAGGAGGCGGTGACCTCATGACGGTCACAGAAGATCGTCCCAACCCGGTCGGCTTCGGCCGGATGCTGCGTAAGGAGGACGCCCGGTTCGTACGGGGCAAGGGCAACTACGTCGACGACGTGGAGCTCCCCGGCATGCTCCACGGCGCCGTGCTGCGCAGCCCCTACGCCCACGCCCGGATCGTGTCGATCGACACGTCAGCGGCCGAGGCCCATCCCAAGGTGCGCGCCGTCATCACCGGCGCCACCTTGCAGTCGCTCGGCCTGGCGTGGATCCCGTCGCTGTCGCACGACGTACTGGCGGTGCTGGCGACCGACAAGGTGCGGTATCAGGGGCAGGAGGTCGCGTTCGTCATCGCCGACGACCGGTACGCCGCTCGCGACGGCCTCGAGCTGATCGATGTCGAGTACGAGCCGCTGCCGCCGGTGATCGACGCTCGCAAAGCGCTCGAACCCGGTGCCGCCGTCATCCGCGACGACATCGAGGGCAAGACCGACAACTACATCTTCGACTGGGAGGCCGGCGACAAGGCGAAGACCGACGCCGCCTTCGCCGCCGCCGACGTCGTCGTGACCCAGGACGTGCTGTATCCCCGGGTGCACCCGGCGCCGATGGAGACGTGCGGCGCCATCGCCGACATGGACAAGGTCACGGGCAAGCTCACCATCTGGTGCACGACGCAGGCCCCGCACGCCCACCGCACGCTCTACGCGCTCGTGGCCGGCCTGCCCGAGCACAAGATCCGCGTGATCAGTCCCGACATCGGGGGTGGCTTCGGGAACAAGGTCGGCATCTATCCCGGCTACGTGTGCTCGGTCGTCGGGTCCATCGTCACCGGCAAGCCGGTGAAGTGGATGGAGGACCGCAGCGAACACTTGATGAGCACGGCGTTCGCCCGCGACTACCACATGCACGGCGAGATCGCGGCCACGAAGGAAGGCAAGATCCTGGGCGTCCGTGTGAACGTCATCGCCGACCACGGATGCTTCAACGGCACCGCCCAGCCCACC
>DASXAI010000233.1:0-6483 GCA_036406775.1 Acidimicrobiales bacterium | reverse complement strand
GGAATCGCCACAGCAGGAGGACCGCGGCGGTGATCCCTCCGGCCACCAGTACCAGCGCCCAGCCGCCCATGACCGCCTCCGATCGTCACTTCTCCTGTTTCGGCAACCTCGGTATCAGCCAGTTGACGAGGTCGTCCTGGCTGCGAGTCTGCAGCCACAACCGGCCCGGGCCGGTGAAGCGCGTGACCAGTCCCTCCCCACCCAGCACCGTCGTCTTCCAGTTGCCGGCCTTGTGCACCGAGAACTGCACGCTCTCGTCGAACGCCACGACGTGGCCGGTGTCGAGCGTGTAGCTCTGGCCCGGCGCCAGCGCCATCGACAGGATGCCGCCGTAGGCCCCCACCAGGACGTCGCCCTGGCCGGTGCAGCGCAAGAGGAACAGGCCCTTCCCGCTGAAGAACGTCTTGCTGCCGCCCCACTTGGTGTCGACGTCGACGCCCGGGTCCGACGCGATCCACGAGCCCGACTGCACGAGCAAGGCGTGGGCGGCGTCCATCGTGATCATCGTCATGTCGCCCGGAAGGTCGGCGGCGACGCTCACAGTGCCGCCGCTCTGCGAGCGGAAGGTGTTGATGAAGAAGGTCTCGCCACCGAACATCGACCGCTTGAGCCCGGCGAACACGCCGCCTCGGGCCTTGGTCTCCACGTCGACGCCGTCGGAGTAGGCCGCCATGGCCCCGGCTTCGACGTGTACCTCGCCGCCGGGGTCGATCGAGATGGTGCCGAACGCGAAGGCCGGATTGGCCTGGATGGTGACCCGCACGGCTGCGGAGCGTAACCCGGTGCGCGCCGACGGCCGTCCCCCACGGTTCTCGCGTCGCTGCGGTGTCGTATTGCCCGCCTAGCTTCGTCAGAACCTTGGGGTCCAGGTCACTAGGGTGGCGGGCGTCACATCCCCGGCTCGGGGACGGAAGAAGGGGAGACACCTCGTGCGTGCACGGAAGTTCGCCGCCATCGTCATGGGCGGAGCGCTCGTCGCCGGCCTCGCCGCCTGCGGGAGCGACAACAGCGGCTCGTCGAGCGCCACCACCGCCGCCGGCGCTGCCACCTCGGCGGGGGGCGGCGCCGCCCCCGCCTTCAAGCCGATCAAGGCTGGCACCCTCACGGTGGTCACTAGCCTGCCCGGCCTTGGCTTCTGGAACGGCAGCGAGAGCGACCCGAGCAAGCTCACGAGCGGCTACGAGTACGACATCGCCCACGCCATGCAGCAGAAGCTCGGCCTGGCCAACATCGAGGTCCGCAACGAGAACTTCGACGCCATCGTGGCCGGCCAGGCCGGGCAGTTCGACATCGCCCTGTCGCAGGTCACCATCACCGACGAGCGCAAGAAGGTCGTCGACTTCACCGAGCCGTACTTCGACTCCGACCAGGGCGTGCTGGTGAAGACCGGTACCAAGGTGGCCGACATGGCGGCGGCCAAGAAGCTGGTCTGGGGCGTGCAGACGGGCACCACGGGCGCCGACTTCGTCAACGACACCGTGAAGCCCGACAAGGCGGCTCAGCCGTTCGTGCAGTTGGCCGACGGGTTCACGGCCCTGCAGGCCGGACAGGTCGACGCCTTCATGATGGACGTCCCGATCGTGCTGTCGGAGGCGGGCACCTCGGGCGGCAAGCTCGAGGTGGCGGCTCAGTTCAAGACGGGCGAGCAGTACGGCGGCATCCTGCCCAAGGGCTCCACCAACAAGGCCGCCTTCGACGCCCTCCTCAAGGGTCTGAAGGACGACGGCTCGTTGGCGAAGTTCGCCGCCGCCAACCTCGGCGGCGACCCGAGCAAGGTCCCGGTGATCCCGGCCGGATGACCCGGTGAGCCTGCTCGCCTCGCGCCCGCCCGCGCCCACCGGTTTGGGCCGGCCGCGAACGGCGACGCGGGTGCACACCCGACTCACATCGTCGATCGTGGCGCTCGTCGTCGCGGTCGTCATCGCCGCCGCCCTGTGGTGGTCGCTGTGGTTCTTCCACAGCTCGCTCGGTGTCGACGGCTGGCGCCTCCTCGTCATGGACCTCGTGCTGGTCGTCATCGGCGTGGCCGGTCTCAGCGTCGTGGTCGCTGGGGTGCGAGCGGTCCGGGCGGCGCTGCGGGCCGAGTCACAGCGCAAGGCCGGCGATCTCACCGCCGCCCGGGTCGCGGCCCAGGACGCCAAGGACGCCATCTGGTACGTGGTGGGCTTCGGGCTCACCGCCCTCGTGCTGGCGTTCCTCGCCGTCTTCCTGTCGTCGAACGACGGCGCCGTGCGCAAGACCTTCTTCGACTGGACGGTCATGGGGAAGTCGGTCGGACCGCTGCTCGAAGCGTTCTGGCTGAACATCAAGATCTTCGTCGTCGCGGAAGTGCTGGTGC
Organism: Acidimicrobiales bacterium; assembly: GCA_036406775.1. Taxonomy (GTDB): domain Bacteria; phylum Actinomycetota; class Acidimicrobiia; order Acidimicrobiales; family Ilumatobacteraceae; genus DASXAI01. Next base: position 4,145 of record DASXAI010000233.1, on the reverse strand, counting down.
TGATCTGGGGGCTCATCGTGGCGGTGTGCCGCCTGGTGCCGGGGAAGGCCGGAGCCCCGGTCCGGCTTCTGGCCGTCGCCTACACCGACCTGTTCCGCGGCATGCCGGCCATCCTCGTGATCTACCTCATCGTGTTCGGCCTCGGTCTCGCCGACCTGCCCCTCGTCAACTCGCTCAGTCGCGATCAGCAGCGCTTCTGGCTCCCCGTCTTCGCCCTCGTCCTCGTGTACGGCGCCTACGTCACCGAGGTGTACCGGGCCGGCCTGGAGAGCATCCACTGGAGCCAGACCGCGGCGGCCCGCTCGCTCGGGCTCTCCCACGGGCAGACGCTGCGGTTCGTCATCATCCCGCAGGCCGTGCGGCGCATCGTGCCGCCGCTCCTCAACGACTTCATCGGGCTCCAGAAGGACACCGCTCTCCTCGCGTTCGTGGGCGTGATCGAGATCTTCAACGAGTCGACGCTCCTGAAGTCGAAGTACTTCAACCTCACGCCCGTGGTCGGTGCCGGCATCGCCTTCGTCGTGGTGACGATTCCGATGGCCCGGTTCACCGACTACCTGGTCCGGCGGGACCAGGCGCGTATGCGCGCCAGCTCATGACGGCGCCGTCATTCCTCGACATCGACGGCGTGTACAAGCGGTTCGGCGCCAACGAGGTGTTGCGAGGCGTCGAGCTCCACGTCGACGAGCACCAGGTCGTCTGTCTCATCGGCGCGTCAGGGAGCGGTAAGTCGACGCTGCTGCGGTGCATCAACGGCCTCGAGACGATCGACGCCGGCGAGATCCGCCTCGAAAGTGAAGTCGTCACGGGCCGCGGCGTCGACCTCGACTGGCTCCGGCGCGAGGTCGGGATCGTGTTCCAGAGCTACAACCTCTTCCCCCACATGTCGGTGATCGACAACGTCACGCTCGGGCCCATCAAGGTGCTGCGTATCCCGAAGCGGTACGCGCAGGAGCAGGCGATGGCGTTGCTGTCGCGGATCGGCTTGGCCGAGAAGGCCACCGACTATCCCGACCGCCTGTCGGGCGGCCAGCAGCAGCGCGTGGCGATCGTGCGCGCCCTAGCCATGGGCCCTCGCGTCCTCCTGCTCGACGAGATCACGTCGGCCCTCGATCCGGAGCTCGTGTCCGAAGTGCTGAACATCGTGCGGGAGCTGGCCGAGGAAGGCATGACGATGCTCATTGCCACCCACGAGATGGGGTTCGCCCGCGAGGTGTCGTCGAAGGTGTGCTTCCTCGACGGCGGCGTCGTGGTCGAGGAAGGCACGCCCGAGCAGATCTTCTCGGCGCCCGACCAGGCGCGCACGCAGGCGTTCCTGCACCGCATCATCGAGGCCGGCCGGCTGTAGCCCCACGCCAGGACGGATGACTTGGGGAAGGTCCGCGGCGCATGCTGGTGGCGTGTCGCTCACCGAGATGCTCGACCTGGCCCGAGCCCGCATCCGGAACCTGAGCCCAGGCGAGGTCGCCGCCGCCCTCGACGGCAGCGATGTCGTGCTGGTCGACGTGCGGGAGCCGACCGAGACGGCCGCCGGAACCATCCCTGGCGCGCTGCTGGTGCCCCGCGGGATGCTGGAGTTCCATGCCGACCCCACCAGCGCCTATCACCTCACTCAGCTCCAGCCGGACCGGCCGGTGATCGTGTACTGCCGTTCCGGGGCTCGGTCGGCCCTGGCCGCCGCCACCCTGGCCGCGATGGGCTATGCCGACGTCGCCCACCTCGACGGCGGCATCACCGCCTGGAGCGACTCCCTGCGCCCGACCGTCCGCCCGGACGAGTGGCGCCCGTGACCCAAGAACCGATCCGGCCCCGTCAGGACTGGCGGGTCGTCGACGCCGGTTGGGGTCGCAACGCCGTCGACTTCTCGGCCCTGGGCGAGCCGGCCAACTGCCGCGAATACGTGGCCCTGCACCAGCAGCTCGGGGTCGGCCCCGGAGATCGGCTGCTCGACGTGGCGTGCGGAGCCGGGTTGGCGCTCGAACTGGCGGCGGCCCGGGGGGCGGTGTGTGCCGGCATCGACGCCTCGGAGCGCCTGCTCGCGGTGGCCCGCCACCGCCTGCCCGACGCCGATCTCCAGGTGGGCGACATGCACGCCATGCCGTGGGACGACGCCAGCTTCGACGTCGTGACCAGCTTCCGGGGCATCTGGGGCACGACACCGGATGCCATGGCGGAGGTGCGGCGGGTGCTCGTGCCCGGTGGCCGGGTCGGCCTCACCGTATGGGGGCACATCAAGCGATCGCCTGGGCTGTGGGCGTTGGTCCCGTTCGCGCTGGCGGCGCCGGCCAAGGTGGAGAACCAGGCGGCCATGGTGGCCCTCGGCCGGCCGGGCGCCGGTGAGGAGCTCCTCGCCCGGTGGGGCTTCGTCGACGTCGAGCGGGTCGAGATCCCCTTCGCGTGGGAGTTCGCCGACCCCGAGCACTTCGCCCGGGCCCTCGCCTCCATGGGTCCCGCCCACGAGGCGATCGAAGCCATCGGCGAGGACGCCTTCCGCCAAGCGGCGCTCGAACTGGCCGAGGAGCGCGTGCAGGCGGGCGTGCCGCTCCGGGCCGAGATCGCGGTCGTGGGCTACCTGGCCCGCACGCCCGTCACCGCCGGGCCGGTGCCCGGACGCCGATCGGCGGCTGGATTCGTCGATCTCCCGCCGCCGTCGCCCGACGCCGATCGCCTGTGCGCCGACGACGTGGCCGGCCGCGGCTTCGTCATGAACATCTCCCGTCTGTGGGGCCACCAGCCCGCGCTCCACGACGCCTTGGCCGGCGTCATCGGCCAGTCGTCGGAGGCGGCGTCGCTGTCGCTGCGGGAGCGGGCCGTCCTGGTCAGCGCCTGCGCGTCGACCCTCGGCGACGCCTACTGCTCCCTGGCGTGGGGCACCCGCCTGGCCGGCGAGACGAGTGGGGACGTGGCGGGGGCCGTCCTCCGGGGCGAGGACACCGGGCTCGCACCCGCCGAGCAGGCCCTGGCGGCGTGGGCCCGCCGGGTCGTCCGGGCACCGAACGCCACCACGGCGGCCGACGTCGACGAGCTGCGCGCCGCCGGGTACGACGACGGGCAGATCGTCGCCATCACCACCTTCGTCGCGTTGCGTCTGGCCTTCGCGGTGGTGAACGACGCCCTCGGGGCCCAACCCGACGCCGAGCTGGCCGCCACCGCTCCGCCGGCCGTGCGCGACGCGGTGACCTTCGGCCGGCCGGTGTCGGCCACCGATGAGTCCGGGCCGTCCCCGTCGTCCTGATGGGTGAAGGCGCGTTTGGCGCGCCACCACGCAAGGAGGACGACATGAGCCTGCCGAGGATCGCCAGCCGCGAGGAGTGGCGCAAGGCCCGCATCGAGCTGCTCGCCAAGGAGAAGGAGCTGACCCGGGACCGCGACGCGCTCAGCGTCGAGCGGCGTGAGCTGCCCATGGTGGAGATCGAGAAGGACTACGTGTTCGACGGCCCCCAGGGCAAGGTGGGCCTGGCCGACATCTTCGAGGGGCGGCCGCAGCTCATCCTGTACCACTTCATGTTCGGGCCGGACTGGGACGAGGGCTGCCCGAGCTGCACCGCCGGCACCGACGAGATCTCCGCCGGCTTCCTCGACCACCTCCGCACCCGGGACACGACGTACGCCATGGTGTCGCGCGCCCCGCTCGAGAAGCTGGAGGGGTGGAAGGCCGAGCGGGGCTGGGACATCCCGTGGTACTCGTCGTTCGGCAGCGACTTCAACTACGACTTCGGCGTGACGGTTGATCCGCGGGTCGGCCAGGACGAGTACAACTACCGCACCTGGGCCGAGTACGAGGCGCGGGGTGAGGGGTTCGGCGATCCGAACCAGTCCTACGAGATGCCGGGCCGCAGCTGCTTCCTGCAGATCGACGGGCGTGTCTTCCACACCTACTCGCAGTACGCGCGCGGCCTCGAGTCCACGGGCGGGTCGTACTACTTCCTCGATCTCACCGCCCTCGGCCGCCAGGAGGACTGGGAGGAGCCGCAGGGGCGCAGCGCATCGGTGCGGAGCAACACGCCCGACTTCGCGTCCTGACCGGTCTCAGGTCCCGTCGACGACCCTCTGCACCAGCACGAGGTCGAGCCAGCGGTCGAACTTCCGGCCGACCTCGGGCATCCGGCCGACCTCGGTGAACCCCATCGCCCGGTGGAACGCCA
>DASXAI010000232.1:0-2140 GCA_036406775.1 Acidimicrobiales bacterium | reverse complement strand
CCCACTCGTGCGTGATCGTGCAGCCCGTCGCCGCCGCCCCCGCCTCGAGGGCGGCCAGCACGCGCGGCTTCAGCCGCTCCAGCGAGGCGAACGTGTCGGAGCGCACGTACCAGAAGGTGGCCGCTTCCTGCGGGACGATGTTGGGCTTGTCGCCGCCCTTGGTGAACACGCCGTGGACGCGCTCGGTGGGCCGCATGTGCTGGCGGAGGGCAGCCACGCCGACGTAGCCGAGGACGGCGGCGTCGAGGGCGTTGTGGCCCTCCCAGGGGAAGGCGGCGGCGTGCGCCGCCCTACCCTCGTACCACGCCTCGAGCTGCTGGATGGCGAGGGTGTTCATCGTGAGGAGATCGGCGTCGGCCGGATGCACCATGAGGGCGGCGTCGATGCCATCGAACGCGCCCCGACGGGCCAGCACGACCTTGCCGCCGCCGCCCTCCTCCGCCGGCGTGCCCAGCACGACGAGGCGACCGCCAGCGGCATCGGCGACGACGGCCGCGGCCAGCGCGGCGCCGACGCCCGCGGCGGCGATGACGTTGTGGCCGCACGCATGTCCGATCTCCGGCAAGGCGTCGTACTCGCACAGGACGGCGACGGTGGGACCCCGGTCCGAGCCGGCCGTCGCCCGGAACGCCGTCGGCACGTCGTAGGCGCCGCACTCGGTGTCGAGCCCCGCGTCGGCGAGCACCGACGTCAACAACGCGTGGGCGTGGTGCTCCTCGAAGCCGAGCTCGGGCCGTCCGTGGATCCGGTGCGAGACGTCGACCAGGAGCTCGGCCCGCCGGTCGACCTCGGCGACGACTCGCGCCTTCAGGGCATCCACTAGTGCTGGAGCACGATCTTGCCGAGCTGCTCGCCCTGCTCGAGGCGTTCGAGGGCCTTGGCGTAGTCGGCGAGCGGGACGACTTCGTCGACCTGGACCGGGAGACCCTGGCCGACGAGCGTCGTCAACTCGGCGAACTCCTGGTACGAGCCCATCGTGGAGCCGATGATCTCGAACTGGCCGAAGAACAACCGAGGGAGCGTGAGCTCGACCTTGGCTCCGGACGTGCCGCCGCACACCACCAGGCGGCCGCCCTGCTTGAGGGCGCGCACCGACTGGTCCCAGGTGGCCGGGCCGACGCTCTCGACGACGACGTCGGCCTTGACCGGCCACTTGGCCTCCGCCGAGTCGAAGGCGGCCTCGGCGCCCATGGTGACGGCCTGCGACCGCTTGGCCTCGCTCCGGCTCGTGGCGTACACCGTGGCGCCCATGGCACGGCCGAGGGCGAGGGCGGCGCACGACACCCCTGAGCCGATGCCGACGACGAGCAGCGTCTGACCGGCGCGCAAGCGGCCGCGGCGGAGCATGCGGTAGGCGGTGAGGTACGCGAGGGGGTAAGCGGCGCACTCCTCCCACGACCGGCCGGCGGGGCGGGCCACGATGTTGCGGGCCGGCGCAACCGCGAAGGTGGCGTGGCCGCCCCACCGGTGCTCGCCGTAGATCTCGAAGCCGGCGCCCATGGGGCTGTCGATGCCGAGGGCGACGATCTCCTCCACCGGCGACACGGCCGGGTTGATCACGACCTCGTCGCCGGGCGCGATCGACTCCACGCCGTCGCCCACGGCGTCGACGACGCCCGCCACGTCGCAGCCGGGCACATGGGGCAGCGGCGGCTTGGGGAGTCCCTGCGTCACCCACAGATCCATGTGATTGAGGGCACTGGCGACGACCTTGACCCGCACCTCGCCCGGCCCCGGCTCGGGGTCGTCGATGGTGCCCCACCGATACGAACCGGGCGACTCGTCCAGGATCCACGCGTCCATGTCCGCCGACCCTACAAGCGGCGGCGTCCGGCTTCGCCGTGCGCCGCCGGGCCGCCGAAGAACCGATTGACGAGCGGAGCGAGTAGGAGCCGGCCGAAGCGAAGCGGAGGCGGCGACGAAGACACGTCAGATGACGAGGGAGAGGGCGTCGGGTTCGATGCGGAGGCTGAGGTGGTGGACGGGTCCGATCGGCGTGCCGTCGAGCCACACGTCGAGCGGCGGCGTGAACGTCTCCTGCACCGCCGCGACCCGAGTCACGTGGATGGCGGGGTGCGGGACGTGCGTGCCGGTGGGCAGGCGCCGCCTCGCCTTCCACCGCTGGGCCAACGACATGGAG
>DASXAI010000231.1:0-1756 GCA_036406775.1 Acidimicrobiales bacterium | reverse complement strand
TCGCTGTCGCCAACCGCGCTGCTGGTGACAGCCGTGTATCTGGGATCCGATCGTCCGAAGCTGATCGCGGCGTTGTACCTGGTGGGCGCGTTGGCCATGAGCCTCGTGATGGGCGTCGTGATCCTGCTCATCCTGCGCAATGCCGGTCTCAGCCACGCCAACCAGCGTTCCGCGCGCTACGGGCTCCGGCTGGGCCTCGGCATCCTGCTTGTCGCCGCTGGCATTGTGGTCGCCAGGCGCCGGCCGGCGGCCGAGAGGGAGAAGAGCCAGCCAGGACTCGTGTCCCGCATGACCGAGCGACCGGCTCCGGTCACGGCGTTCCTGGCCGGTCTCCTCATCTTCGCCCCCGGTGCCACGTTTCTGGCGTCGATGCAGGTGATCGCCACCGCCCAGGCGAGCATCGAACTGACTGCTGTCGCCGTGATCATCGTCGTGGTCATCAACGTGACGCTGGTGTGGCTGCCCATCGTGTTCTACCTGGCCGCTCCCGAGGTGACGTCCCGCCACCTGAACTCGTTCAACGGCTGGCTGCGTGCGAACGCCAAGGTGGTGGCCACGTGGGTGCTCATCGTCGGCGGCCTGTTCCTGGTGGCCAACGGGATCTACGGCCTGGTCGCGTGACGGGGGGTGCCCGAGGTGGGATTCGAACCCACACGCCCTTGCGGACAGCGGATTTTGAGTCCGCCGCGTCTGCCATTCCGCCACTCGGGCCGGTCACCACAGGGTAGTGCCCGCGCAACGTAACCTCATTGCAACACCCGCGGTCGAAGCCGGGAACCGGGGCGACGAAGATCGAGAGGAGGCACTCCCCGCATGCTTGCCTTCACGTTCCCCGGCCAGGGGTCCCAGCGGGAGGGGATGGGCCGGCCGTGGCTCGGCCACGAGAGCTGGGAGTTGGTGACGGAGGCCTCCGAGATCGTCGATCGTGACCTCGGCCGCGTCCTGCTCGACGCCGAGCCCGAGGAGCTCCGGGACACCCGCAACGCCCAGCTCACCACCTTCGTCTCGAGCCTCATGGTCGTCGACGCCATCGAACGCCTCGGCATCGAGCCCGCCTACTGCGCCGGTCACAGCCTGGGCGAGTACACCGCCCTCGTCGCCACCGGCGCCCTCTCGTTCGAGGAGGGCGTGCGCCTCGTGGCCGAGCGGGCCGACGCCATGCACGACGCCGGCATCGAGAACCCCGGCACGATGGCCGCTGTCCTGGGCCTCGACGACGACAAGGTCGAGATCGCGTGCCGGCTCGCCGACGACGAAGTGTGGGTGGCCAACTACAACGCCCCGGGCCAGGTCGTCATCGCCGGTTCCGACACCGGCGTCCTCCAGGCCGGCGAGCACGCCAAGAAGCTCGGCGCCAAGCGGGTGATGGGACTCTCCGTGGCCGGCGCCTTCCACACGCCCTACATGACCCCGGCCCGCGACCGTCTGCGCAAGGCGATCGCCGAGGCCGCCCCTCGCGACACCGAGGTGCCTGTCGTCTCCAACGTCGACGCGCTGCCCCACGACGAGGGCGCCGAGTGGTCGAGCCTCCTGTCGGCCCAGCTGTCGAGCCCCGTGCGCTGGAAGCACTGCCTCCTCACCCTGGACGAGGCCGGCGTCACCGACTTCGTCGAGCTCGGCCCCGGCGGCGTGCTCACCGGCATGGTCAAGCGCACAGTCGACGGCGCCCGCGCCGTGTCGGTCGCCGTCCCCGACGACCTCGACCGGCTGCTCGAGCTGGTGTCGGCGGGCCAGGCCGCTGCCGCTCCCGCCCTCC
>DASXAI010000230.1:0-6634 GCA_036406775.1 Acidimicrobiales bacterium | reverse complement strand
CTTCGGCGGTTACTGGTGGGGCCGGCCCGACCCGATCAGCGCCGACGCACCCCTGCGCCCCGGCGAGCGCCGGCCACCGCCGCTCGACGAGCTGCAGCCCGGTGTCGAGCTGCGCGTCGTCGACCCGCACGGCGATCCGGTCGCCGACGGTGAGCGGGGCGAGATCTGCATTCGCGGCGCCTGCATCACCGCCGGCCGGCACAAGGAACCTCGTGAGGCCGCGTTCGACCGCGACGGCTGGTTCCACACCGGCGACGAGGGCGAGGTGGACGGCCGGCGGGTGCGGTTCCGGGGTCGGCTCGACGAGACGATCAAGACGGCCGGCGCCAACGTGGCCCCGGCCGAGGTGGTGGCGGCGCTGCGGGACCTGCCGGGTGTGGCCGAGGCCTACGTGGTGGGCCTGGCCGACGAGACGCGCGGTCAGGTCGTGGCGGCGGCCGTGGTGCCGGCCGACGGTGCCGCCCTCGACGGGGGCGAGCTTCGACGGGCGCTGCGAGCGAATCTGTCGACGTTCAAGGTGCCCGTGCACATCGCCGTTCTCGCGGCCGACGACATCCCGTGGACGGCGTCGCACAAGATCCGCCGAGGGGCCCTGGCCGAGCTCATCACGGCGAGCCTCAGATCTTGAGGCGCGCGCTGGTGACGTGCGACGAGCGGTCCGACAGCAGGAAGGCCACGACTTCGGCCACCTCGGCGGGCGTCGGGTAGGAACCCATGATCGCGGTGGAACGGCCCCGCTCGTACTGGTCGGGATGGTCCACGATGAACTTGGTCGGGTACACGATGCCGGTCGTGAGCGTGTTGACACGGATGTTGTGCGGACCGCCGTCGGCGGCGAGGGCGACGGTCATCGTCTCGAGCCCGCCCTTGGTCATGGCGTAGACGCCTTCGGTGCCGAACCGGCCGCCCTCGTCGGCGGCCCCGGAGCTGATGTTGACGATCGTGCCGCCCCCGGCGTCGCGCATCATCGGCATGGCCTGACGGCAGAGGTACCAGGGCCCGGTGAGGTTGACGGCCATCGTGCGGTCGAACCTGTCGAGGTCGTAGTCCCAGACCGGCCCGGCCCAGTTGACGGCGGCGTTGTTGACCACATGGCGGATGGGGCCGAGGTCGGCGCCGACCGCATCGACCACCCGGTCGATGTCGTCGCGGCGGCCGATGTCGAGCACGTGGCCCACCACGACCGCCTTCGGGTAGTCGGCGCGGATGGCGTCGGTGACCTCGCCGGTCCGGCGCTCGTGGTTGTCGGTGACGACGACGGTGGCCCCACCTGCCGCCAACCGCCGGGCACAGGCCTGGCCGATGCCCATCCCGGCCGCCCCCGTCACCAGCGCTACCCGGCCGTCGAACTCCTGGTCGTCGAACACCCCCCGAGTATCGCGAGCAAATCGGTCACGACGCGAGTCGGCTGTTCCCAGTGGACGGCGTGGCCAGTGTCCTCGTACACCTCCAAGCGGGCCGACGGGAAGGTGGCGAGGAACCGGTCCTGCTCGGCCCGGGGCACATAGGCGTCGTGATCGCCCCAGATGAGCGTGGTCGGGACGGCGATGGCCCGGGCGGCGCCGAGGTGGTCGGCGGCCATGAAGCCATCGGTGGCGCCCCGCCACACGTGCGCCGGGACCTTGGCACTCTCGGCCACGACCTGGGCCATGTAGGCCTCGGGCACGTCGCCGTAGACGGTGCCGGCCTGGAACTCCTCGATGAAGGCCCGGTCGACGGGATCGGCGAGCTCGGCCACCGCGCCCACGAGTTCGGCGACGAGCGGGTGGTCGGCCGGGGTGGCGAAGGCGCCGATGAGGACCAGCGCCTGCAGCCGATCCGGGCTCTGGCGGGCCACCAGCAGGGCCACCGCCGCACCCAGCGAGTGGCCGACGAGCACGACGGCGTCCAGCTCGAGCCGCTCGAGCAGCGACACGACGTCGGCCGCGAGCGAGCCGAGCTCGTAGCCGGCTTCCGGTCGGCCGGCGTCGCCGTGGCCTCGCAACGAGACGGCGATGGCGCGCACGTCCGGCGCCAGGACGTCGAAGACGGGCTCGAACGACCGCCACGAGTCGCTGAGGCCGTGGAGCATCACGAGGGCGGGACCGGTGGACGGCCCGTGGGAGGCGTAGGGCATCTCGGTGTCGTCGGCGGTGCGAATGGACGACAGCGTGAGCGAGGCAGTGGACATGACGGGTCTCCTTGCACGAGTGGGGTGGTTCAGGCCGCCAGGACCGCGGCCGTGATCTTCTCGATGTGTTCGTGGTCGGTGCCGCAGCAGCCGCCCACCACGCGCAGCTGCGGGAGGATCTGGCGTAGGGCCACGTAGTCACGGGCGAGTGCGGCGGGTTCGCCACGGTCGAGGTCCTCGGCTTCGTCCAGCTCGGCGTGGCTGAGCGGCGAGGCGTTGGCGCGCACGCCCATCACCCGCTCGAGCCACGGGGCGCCGGCGGCGAAGGCCGGGGCCATGTGCGACGGGTGGGCGCAGTTCACCATGAAGTAGGCGGGGTACCCGTCGGTGGCGGCGTCGACCGCCGACACGGCGGCACCGAGGTCGGCGCCGGACGGGAGGCGGCCGTCGGTCTCCACGGTGAACGAGATCACGACGGGAAGGTCGCTCGCACGGGCGGCCCGGGCGATGCCGATGGCTTCGTCGACGTAGGTCATGGTGATGGCCGACAGGAGGTCGGCGCCGGCATCGGCGAAGGCCCGCACCTGCAGCGAGTGGTAGCGCTCGGCCTCGGCCGGTGTCATCAGCGCGCCGACGACATAGCCGTCACCCCGCGGCCCGATGGCGCCGTTCAGCACGGCCCTCACCGCCGGTCGCGCCGCCGCCAGGTCCCGCACGAACGCCACGGCCCGGCCGTTGACGGCGGCCAGGTCGTCGACCTCGTATCCGGCCCGGTGACCCCAGTCGAGGCTGGCTCGCCACGTGGGCGTGTCGAGCACGAAGGGCACGCCGACGGCGGCGGCGATGTCGAGGTACGGCTCGTAGTAGCGGCGCAGGGCCGCCCGCCCATCGCCGTCGTCGAGCAAGGGGAAGGCGGCGAAGTCGGGCAGGTCGACGCCCTGTTGGAACAGCAGGCTGGTCTCCAGCCCGCCGTCGGTGATGAACAACTCGTTGGTCTCGTGGGGCAGCGTGGCCATCGGGGGCCTCTTTCTTGACACGGAGGGACACCCGAACGGCGTGAACCGACGTTTCACACCGTGAGAGGTCGTGTTCACGCCTACGCTGGCGCGGCCGTGGAGCTCTTCGGGCGCGAGAACGACCTGGCCGAGGTAGCGGCGCGCCTGATGGGCGGCCACCGCCTCGTGACCGTGACGGGACCGGGCGGGGTGGGCAAGACCAGCGTGGCCCGGGCCGTGATGGCGCGCCTCGAGCCGGCGTTCGCGCTCGGAGGCCACCTCGTGGACCTCAGCCGGATCGACCGCCCCGACGCCGTGGCCGGCGAGCTGGCGGCCCAGCTCGGCTTCTCGTCGTTCGACAACCTGCTCGGCTCGCCCACGGACCAGCCCGCGCTCATGGTGGTCGACAACTGCGAGCACGTCATCGAGGCCGCCGCCGACGCCCTCGATCTCCTGCTGGGCCACTGCGCCTCGCCGGTCGTGCTGGCCACGAGTCGCTCCCCGTTGAACCTGCCCGGCGAGTCGGTCGTCGTGCTCGGCCCTCTCGACGTCCCGGCCGCCGGTGCCGGTCACGCCGACGCCGGCGAGGCCAGCGCCGTGCGCCTGTTTCGCGATCGGGCCCAGCACGCCGGCGCCGCCGTCGCCGAGAGCGACGTGGCCGCCGTCGGCGAGCTGTGCCGGCGACTCGACGGCCTGCCCCTCGCCATCGAGATCGCCGCCGCTCGCACCCGCACCCTCGGCGTGGCCGGGCTGGTGGAGCGACTGGCGGGCGGCATCGACGTGCTCCACCGGCCGCGCTATCGCGGCTCGGGCCGACACCGCAGCCTACGAGACACCATCGAGTGGTCGTACGGGCTGCTCGAGGCCGACTCCCGCGTCGCCTTCGACCGGCTCGGCGTGTGCGCCGGGCCGTTCTCGCTCGATCTGGCGGCGGCCGTCGCTGTCGATGACCCGGCGACCGCGCTCGACGTGATCGAACGACTGGTCGAAGCGTCGCTCGTGGTCGTCGACCGCTCGGCTCGAGTGACGCGGTACCGGCTGCTCGACACGATCCGGGCCGTGGCGCTCGACCACCTGACCGCACACGGTGCGCTCGACGGCGCCCGGGCCCGGTTCGCCGGCCACGTCCTGGCGGTCGTCACGCCGCTCATCGAGGTCGCCCGCTGGCGGTGGGAAGCCGATCTCCTGCCGACGCTGCTCGATCTCTTCGATCACATCGACGCCGCGCTGCGGTACTTCGTCGAGGTCGACGCCGAGCCGGAGGCCGCCTTCACCCTCTACACGGTGCTGTGGGGCGCCGTGCACCAGGCCCGGGTGGACGAGGTCGTCGAGTTGGGCCGGCTGGTGGCGAGCCGGTGGCCGGCGGTCGATCACCCGGCCGGTGCCGACGCCGTGGCCACGCTGGCCATGGGCACGCTCCTCTGTGGCGACGCGAGGGAGGCGACGGCACTGGCCACGGCCGCCCTCGTCCACGCCGACGCCGGCGTGTACGCGCCGGCCACCCTGCGCCGCGTGCTGGCCTTCGCGGCCCGGGCCGAGGGCGACCGCGATCGAGCGGCCGCCATGCTCGACGAGGCGACGCGCGCCGCCGCTCGCCACGGTGTGCCCACGATGGAGATGGAGTGCATCGTCTTCCGGGCCCAGGACGTGGCGGCGTCGGGGCGGCCGGACGAGGCCCTCGACGACGTGCGCGCCGTGGCCGAGCAGGCGCGGACGGCGGGCTCGATCCTGAACGAGGTGTGGGCCCGCACGGTCGAGGGTGCCATCGTGGCGGCCGACGACCCGGAGGCAGCGCGGTCGCTCGTCGAAGCGACGCTGGCGACGGCCGACGCCATCGACTACCCGTTCGGCACGACGTGCAACTTGCAGACGTTGACGACGTGCCTCCTGGCCTGCGGATCGGTCGCCGAGGCCGCCACCGTCGTGCTCCGTCTGCTCGACGCCGTGGGGCGGTCGGGGGCCGGCGACTACCGCGTCGCGCTCGAGCACGCGGGGGCGGTGGCGCGGGCCGCGGGCCGGGCCGAAGCCGCCGACCTGTTGGCCACCGCGGCCACCCTGCCGAACACCAATCCGATGACCCTCGGGCGGCCGAGCCCGGCCGTGCCCGCGGCGGGACGCGTGCTCGAGCGGGCCGACGCCGTGCGCCTGGCGCGGCGGCTCCTGACCGACAGTGCGAGCATCCCCACCGACGGCACCGTCGATGTGACGGAAATGCACGCCACAGGTGCAAAACCGTCACTTCGGCCGGAGGCGCGGCCGGGTGAGGGCGCGTTCGTGCGCAACGGCGACGTGTGGGAGCTCACGTATGCCGGCGCCACCGTGCACGTGCGGACGGCCAAGGGCGTGGAGGATCTGGCCGTGCTGCTGGTCCGGCCCGGCACGGACGTGCACTGCCTCGACTTGGCCGGCGCCGGCGTGAAGGAGCCGGCGACCGGTGAGGTGATCGACGCCACGGCGCGCCGTCGCTACGAGGCGCGAGTGCGGGAGCTGCAGGCCGAGATCGACGACGCCGACGCCGCGCACGACGTGGGGCGATCGGAGCGAGCCCGCCTCGAGCTCGACGCACTGGTGGACCACCTCACGGCCGCCCTCGGTCTCGCCGGCAAGGCGCGCCAGGAGGGCGGCACGGCGGCTCGGGCCCGCTCGGCGGTGACGCATCGGATCCGCGCCAGCATCCGGCGCATCGGCGAGCTGCACCCCGCGCTCGGCCGCCACCTCGACGCGTCGGTGACGACGGGGACGTACTGCAGCTATCGCCCCGAGCATCCGGTGCAGTGGCGCATGTGAACGCCGGCCGCCGCGTGTGAGGGCGGATTTCACGCCGGCAGGGCATGCGCACCGACACCGGCCGTGCGGCCGTTCTCATCACCGGCGCCGGGCGAGGTCTCGGCGCCGTCATGGCCCAGAGGCTCGGCGCCGAGGGGTACCTCGTGCTGGCCGGCACCCGTGGCCCGGCGCCCGAGGGCGACGGGATCGTGCCCGTTCGCCTCGACGTCACCGAGGCCGCCAGCATCGAGGCCGCTGTCGTCACCGTCACGGATCAGCTCGACGGCCGCGGCCTGTCCGCCATCGTGAACAACGCCGCCGTCCTGCATGCCTCGCCGCTCGAACTGGCGTCGCCGGCGAGCGTGCAGGAGCAGCTGCAGACCAACGTGGCCGGCCCGATCGCCGTGATCCAGGCGTTCCTGCCGCTGCTGCGGCTCGGCGGCGGCCGCATCGTGAACGTCAGCTCGATCAACGCCCAACTGCCGTTGCCGTACTGGGCCGTCTACAGCGCCACCAAGGCCGCCCTCGTGGCGATGTCCGACGCGCTGCGGATGGAGCTCGCTTCCGCGGGCATCGCGGTCTCGGTGCTGACGTTGGGCGCGTTCGCCACGGACATCCGTCGTGACGCGCTGGACGCCTGGCCGTCGGCCGCCGCGTACGAGTCAGCCCGGCGCACCACCGGCGCCCTCGTCGACATGCTCGACGCGACTGCGGCCGAGCCGGTGGCGGCCGCCGACGCGCTGCTGTCGATCCTGGATGCGGC
>DASXAI010000229.1:0-2185 GCA_036406775.1 Acidimicrobiales bacterium | reverse complement strand
GCGGCGGTGGGCGGGGCGCCGGCGAAGGCAAGGGCGGCGCGGTAGGACGCGCCGTCGCTCAGACCGTTAGGAGCTGACATGGGTGCCATGCTGACTCGGCGGGGGGTTCGGGGGGCAGAGGCTCCCGCCGGAGCCCCCCGGTTGGCCGGTCGGTCCAGCTTTGCTGGTCGACCGGCAATGTCCTTCGGTGCCGGCCGCAGGCCGGCTGCGGCCAGATCCGAGCGGAAAGGTCTCCTTTCCGCTCGGCTTGTTAGGGGATGACATGGAGTTCCACCTGTTCCTGCCGCAGATGCGGATGGCGCTCGACGTGATGGTGGCGCGGGCCCGCACCGCCGAGGAGGCCGGGTTCCGCGGCATGGCGCTCATGGACCACCTCGCCCCGCCCCAGGCGGTCGGCCAGCCCATGTACGAGTCGATGGTGACGGCGACATGGTTGGCGGCCCACACGGAGCGGCTCGTGCTCGGCCACCTCGTGCTGTGCGACGCGCTGCGCCACCCGGCGGTGCTGGCGCGAGAGGCGGTCACGATCGATCACGCGTCGAACGGCCGGTTCGAGCTGGGGATCGGTTGGGGTTCGGTGCCCGACGAGCTCGATACCTTCGGCGTGGGACTCGAGCCGCCGCCGGTGCGGGTGCGCCGCCTGGCCGAGACGCTCGACATCGTGCGGGCGCTGTGGTCGGGCGAGTCCGTCGATTACTCGGGCGAGTTCTTCAAGCTGCTCGCCGCGCAGCAACTGCCGGTGCCGCTCGGCACCATCCCGATCCTGATCGGCGGGGCCGGCCGGCGGACGCTCGAGCTGGTGGCCGCTCACGCCGACGTCTGGAACCTGCCCGCCCACGACCTGGCCCGTCTCGACGAGCTCCGTCCCCTCGCCGGCACGGCCAAGGTGTCGGTCCAGCAGCTCATCGCCCTCGTGCCGTCGGAGGCCGCCCGCGAGCAGACGACGCAGACGGCGCAACGCCGCTTCGCGTGGATGGGCGACGGCCTCGTGATCGGTGACCCGGACGAGATCACCGCCCACTTCGCGGCCATGCGCGACCGCGGCGTGGAGCGCATCTACACGTGGTTCGCCGACTTCGGCGTGCCCGAGACCCTCACGTTGTTCGGCGAGCGGGTGATCGCGCAACTG
The DNA here is from genome assembly GCA_036406775.1 of Acidimicrobiales bacterium. Taxonomy (GTDB): domain Bacteria; phylum Actinomycetota; class Acidimicrobiia; order Acidimicrobiales; family Ilumatobacteraceae; genus DASXAI01. The sequence continues at coordinate 1,056 of DASXAI010000229.1, read as the reverse complement.
GCGTAGGCGCGTCACCCGATGTCCCTCGACGGCCGGCTGGCGGCGTGGCGGCCGGCGATGAAGCCGAAGGTGGCGCTGGCGGCGATGGGGCCGCCACCGCTCGGATAGGTGGGTCCGAAGACACTGGCCGACGTGTTGCCGGCGGCGTACAGGCCGTCGATCACCCCACCGCGGTACGCCAGCACGCGAGCGTCGGCGTCGATGCGGAGACCTCCGCTCGTCCCGAGCGTGCCCGGGCGGATCTCCGTGGCGTAGAACGGGCCCTCGAGCGGTCGGACGCCGGCCCGGTGGAACTCCGGATCGTCGCCGGCGGCGGCATGGGTGTTGAAATGAACGACCGTCGCTTCGAGGGCATCGGCGTCGACGCTGATGGCTGCGGCCAGTTCCTGCACGGTGGCGGCGTGGTGGATCCAGTCCGGCGTGGGCGCGTCGGGCGCGACGGACAGCACCGGCATGGCGCGGCGCAGCCCTTCGTCGAAGATCCACCAGGCCGGCTGGTGGTTCGTGAGGCCGGGCCGGTTGGCGTCGTAGTTGCCGAACGCCTTGGGCCAGTCGTGGTAGGTGACGCTCTCGTTCAGGAAGCGCCGGCCGTCGGGGTTCACGACGATGGCGCCCGGGATGCCGGCCGTGGTCATCTGGCCCACGACCTCGCCGTCGCGCGTCACAGCGGGGTCGAACATGGCGGCTTGACCCCAGTAGCCGGTCATGTTGCCGAGCTTGGCCCCGGCCTCCATGCCCATCACGTGGCCGTCGCCCACGTTGGTGCCGACGGACAACGGGGTGACGTCGTAGCCGATGAAGGCCCGGACCATCTCGGCGTTCCACTCGAAGCCGCCGCACGCCAGGACCACCGCCCGGCGAGCACCGAGGAGCAGCGGGCCGCCGCCCCGGTCACAGCGCAGACCGACGACGGCCCCGTTCAGCACCGCCAGCTCGCGCGCCGGCGTCTCGGTCAGCACGTCCACGCCGCGATCGACGAGGCCCTTCAGGAGCGCGCCGATGTAGGCCGCGCCCTTGACGCGGACGTCCTCCCGCTCGCGGCGCAGGAGCTCGGCC
>DASXAI010000228.1:0-2818 GCA_036406775.1 Acidimicrobiales bacterium | reverse complement strand
GACGACCTCGCTCACGTCGAGGGCGGCGGGCCGCCGCAGCTCGGGTCGCTGGGCCGGTACTTGATCACGGTCAGAGTGACGAGCGTGCCGCGCGGGGCCGTCGGACCGTTCGGGGTCTGGCTCTTGACGATGTTGTTCTTGGTCTGATCGTTGCACTCCGGCACCTGCGTCACCGTGTACCGGAAGCCGGCCGAGGTGAGGTCGTGCTTGGCCTGGCCGACGTTCTCGCCGACGACGTTCGGCAGCGGCACCTGCGCGGGGCCGTTCGAGATGTAGATCGTGATCGGGGTGTGCTGCGGCGCCGTCGTTCCGATCGGGTACGGAGAGGTGGCGAACGCCTCGTCCTTCGTCGACTGGCTGTTGCGGTTCTGGCACGTGGGCTTGAGCGTCAGCTTCTGGAGGGCCTTGGTCGCCGCCTGACACGACTGCCCCTTCACGTCTGCGACCACGACCGACCCGCTCGCCACCTTGAGCGTCACGGTCGTGCCGAGCTTCTGCGACGTGCCCTCCTTGGGCGTGCTGCCGAACACGGTGTTCCGCGGGGCGGCCGGAGAGTTGAGGATCTGGGCAGGTGCGACAACGAATCCCTTGCTCTGGAGCAGCGTGGTCGCGTCAGTCAGCGACAACCCCTTCACCTGCGGAACGGTGACCGCCTTCGGGCCGGCCCCGACGAGGAGCACCACGGTGGCGCCGTTGGACACGCCCGAGCCCACCGACGGGTCGGTGCGGACGACCTTCTTGACATCGGCGATGCTCGACTTCGTGTTCTGGCACCGCCCGGTCAGCCCGTCGGCCTGGAGCGTCGCCTTGGCCTGGTCGCACGACTGGCCGATCACCGACTGCGGCACCGTCTTGTCGCTGCCGTTCAGCATCGAGTAGACGACATAGCCGGCCACGGCCGCCAGGGCGAGCAGGACGAGCACGAGCACCCACGGCCAGGCGCTGCGGCGCGGGGTCGGCCGCTCGGGCGGTGGAGGCGGCGGGGGCTGGCGCATGACGCTGGTCGCGCCCTCCGGCTGCTGGCCGATCACGCGGGTGGCCTCGCCGGCCGCGATCACCCGGGTGGCCTGCTGGGTGTCGGCCGATGCCGACTGGCCGCGGCTGACGCGGGCCAGCTCCTCCGCCATGCCCTTCGCCGAGGAGAAGCGCAGCGCCGGATCCTTGGCCAGCGCCCGCATCACCACCTGCTCCATGGCCGGCGAGACGAGCCGGTTTCGCCGGCTCAGCGGCGGCGGTGTGTCGGATACCTGCTTCATGGCGATGTCGACGGCCGACTCGCCCGTGAACGGCAGCTCGCCGCACAGCATCTCGTACAGGACGACACCCATCGAGTAGATGTCCGACTCGGGGCCGACCGCGAGGCCGCGGGCCTGCTCGGGCGAGAGGTACTGGGCGGTGCCGACGATCGAGCCGACCTCGGTCATCTGCTGGGTGTTGGCGGCGCGGGCGATGCCGAAGTCCGTCACCTTGAGCCGGCCCTCGTCGGTCAGCACCATGTTGTGCGGCTTCACATCGCGGTGGACGACGCCCTGGCGATGGGCGGCGTCGAGCGCCGCCAGCGCCTGCGTCGCGTAGTTGATCGCCTCGGGCTCGGGCAGCGGCGCCCGCCGGATGATCTCCTCCTTGAGCGTCGGCCCGTCGAGGTACTCCATGGCGATGTAGGAGGTGCCCATCGCCTCGCCGCGGTCGTAGACCGTGACGATGTTCGGGTGGCGCAGGCTGGCCGCAGCGGCCGCCTCGCGCCGGAACCGCTCGACGAACGCGGCGTCGCGGGCGTAGCGGTCGGACAGGATCTTGATCGCCACCTTGCGCCCCAGCGACTGGTCGGTCGCCAGGTACACGTCGGCCATGCCGCCGGAGCCGATCTGGCGCTCGATCACGTAGCGGCCGTCGAAGAGCTGCCCGATGAGGGAGAAGGCGTTCACGAAGTCGCTAATTTGCCACGCCGCGGCCGAGGTACGCCTCGATCACCTTCGCGGCGATGGGGGCTGAGATCTGGCCGCCGAACTCCGGCGTCTTCTCCACGACGACCGCAACGGCGATCTTGGGGTGGTCGGCGGGCGCGAAGGCGATGAACCAGGCGGTGTTCAGCCCGTTCACGCCGGTCTCGGCGGTTCCGGTCTTGCCGGCCACGTTCAGGCCGAGCACGTTGGCCGCCGTGCCGGTGCCCTCGTCGACCACGTTTCGCATGTCGTCGGTCAGCTGGGCGGCCGTCTGCGGCGACATGACCCGCTCGACCTGCTGCGGCTTGCCGGTGTACACGGTGTGCCCGCCCGGGGTCACCACCTTGTCCACCAGGCTCGGGGCCATGCGCACGCCGTTGTTGGCGACCGTCGCCGCCACCGTGGCCATCTGCAGCGGCGTCACGCCCAGCCGCTCCTGGCCGATGGCGACACGGCCGACGTCGATCGGCGCGAGCGTGCCCAGCATCTTGCCGTTCTGGTAGATCCCGCTCGGGTTCATCTCGTCGGTGGGGTAGGTGAACGGCGGCAGCTGGAAGAACCCGAACTTCTGCATCGTCTTCTCGAGCCGCGTCTGCCCGAGCTTCTGACCCAGCTGCGCGAAGTAGGTGTTGACCGAGTTCGTGAGGGCGGTCTTCAGGTCGATCCTGCCGAAGCTCTCCGTGCCGGCGTTGCACAGCGGGTGGGCCTCGACGGTGATGCAGTGGCCGCCGGCGTCGATGTCCAGCTGCTTGGGCCCGTAGCCGGCGTTGAGGGCGCTCGTGGCGGTCACGATCTTGAACGTCGAGCCCGGCGCGTACAGGCCCTGCGTGGCCCGGTTCAGGAGCGGCGCGCCGCCCTTGGCCGAGAGCTTGGAG
>DASXAI010000227.1:0-2014 GCA_036406775.1 Acidimicrobiales bacterium | reverse complement strand
GCCGTTCGCCGTGACCGGGATGGGTGGCCGCCACATCGTGCTGCGCAAGGTCGACGGCCCCGAGATCCTGCGCCGGATCGAGGCCCACGGTGTCACCGCTCTGTGTGGCGCGCCGGCGGTGGCCGCCGCCGTGCTCGAAGCGGCGGCAGCGTGGGACGGGCCGATCCCGGGGAGCGGCCGGACGCGCATGGTGGTCGCCGGGGCGCCCCCGCCCACCCGCACCATCGAGCGCATCGAGTCCGAGCTCGGATGGGAGTTCGTCCAGATCTACGGCCTCACCGAGACGGCGCCCATCCTCACGATGGCGCGCCAGCGGGCCGAGTGGGACGACCTGTCGCCCGCCGAGCGGGCCGTGAAGCTCGGGCGGGCCGGGGCGCCGGCGCTCAGCATCGACATCGACACGGCCGACGGCCAGGTGCTGGCCCGGGGCAACGTGGTGATGGACGGCTACTGGAACCAGCCCGAGGCGACCGCCGAGTCGATCCGCGACGGCTGGTTCTGGACCGGCGACGGCGGTTTCGTCGACGACGAGAACTACGTCAACATCTCGGACCGCATCAAGGACGTCATCATCTCGGGCGGCGAGAACGTGAGCTCCATCGAGGTGGAGGACGCGCTGTTCAGCCATCCCGACGTGGCCGAGGTCGCGGTCATCGGCGTGCCCGACGAGAAGTGGGGCGAGATGGTGAAGGCGCTCGTCGTCCTGCGACCGGGGCGCGAGGTCAGCGAAGCCGATCTGATCGCCTTCTGCCGGGACCGGCTGGCGCACTACAAGTGCCCGAAGTCGGTGGAGATCCGCACCGAACTGGCCCGCACGGCCACGGGCAAGCTCCAGAAGTTCAAGCTGCGCGAGCCGTATTGGGCGGGGCGGGCCAAGCAGATCAACTGACCGTGCGCGCCGTCCGGCTGCTGGCCGCCACGGCGGCGCTGGCGGCGTGCACGGGCGGCCCCGGCGGCTCGACGCCGGCCGTCACCGTGGCCGTCGCCCCGTCCGCGCCCACGACGCCGCCCACGGTGACGACGGTGGCCACCACGACGATCCCGGTCGACCCGACCACCACCATCCCGGCCGCGCCGTCGTCAGCGTCGCCGTTCCCGACGGCGCGCCCGGGCATCCCCGTCGACCAGCTCCCGGCGAGCGGCTCCGTCGACCCGAGCATCACCGACAACCGCCTCTTCCTCCTGGGCGACTCGGTGATGGGCACGATGCGGCCTGGCAACACCGACGCCGCCCGCAAGGTCTTGGAGCCGCTCGGGTGGAAGGTCACCCTGGACGCCGTCGACGGCCGGTTCGCCGACGCCGCCATCACGGTCCTGCGCGACCGGCGCCGCGACATCGGACAGGTCGTGGTGATCCTCATCGGCAACAACTACGGCGGGAACGAGGAGCTCATCGGACGGCAGTTCGACACGATGCTGTCTTTGCTCGACGGCGTCCCCCGCATCGTCTTCCTGACGGTGGAGGAGTACGAGGCCAAGCAGGCCGAGGTGAACGCGGAGTTGCGCCGCATCGCCGCCGACCCGCGGGTGACGCTCGTCGACTGGAACACGATCGTGAAGGGCACTCTCGGCGCCAACCGGCCCGACGGCCTGCACCTCACGCCGTTCGGCGCCGGCGTCCTCGCTCGCACGATTGCCGACGCCGTCGGTCCGGCCCCACCCCACTAGTCACGGGCCGAGGGCGGCGAAGGCGGGCACGTTCCGCAGCGCGCCGAACAGCAGTGTGACGAGGGCGAGGCCGTACCACACGCCGAGCGGGACGCGGGTGAGGCGCGGCGCCCGCGGCCACAGCCACGAGAAGGCGAACCAGCCGATGAGGACGGCGGCGACGGGCCACAGCACGTTGTCGCCCAGCGCCGACATCGGGTGCCCGGTGACGATCTCGTAGGTGGCCCGCGTCATCCCGCACCCCGGACACCACCAGCCGGTCACGGCGTGGAACGGGCACACCCACACGCCCCCCATCGTTTCACGCTGATTGAACCACGCCACAGGTGGTTAAACGAGCGTGAAA
>DASXAI010000226.1:0-6205 GCA_036406775.1 Acidimicrobiales bacterium | reverse complement strand
GTCGCGCCTGCGGGTGGCGCGGACGTTGGGCTACCGCGACACCGGCGTGGCCGGCGCGCTCGAGCAACTCGGCGAGGCTCTGGCCCGGCACCAGGCGGTGGCGAGGACGATCCACGAGCGCCTCTACTTCCGGCCGCTGCTCGAAGCGTTCGCCGACGCTGACAGCGACGTGCTCACCCGGCCCGGCGCCGTCGAGGAACGGCTGCGCGCCTTTGGCTTCGCCGACAGTGACCGCACACGTGCGGCCGTCGAGGACCTGACGCGCGGTCTGACGCGCTCGTCGCGCCTCATGCAGCAGATGCTGCCGCTCGTGCTGGCGTGGCTCTCGGAGACGCCCGATCCCGACCTCGGCCTCTTCTGCGTGCGCAACTTGGCCGGCGACCGTGACCGAGCTGAAACCCTCACCCGGACATTCCGCGAATCGCCGGAGGCGGCCCGGCGGTTGGCGATCCTCGTCGGTACCAGTCGGCTCGCCGCCGACATTCTCCAGCGGAACATCGATCTCGTCGCCCGCCTGCCTGACGCGCAGCAGCTGCGCACCCATCCCAAGGCCGAACTCGTGGACGCCGCTGTGCGCGCCCTCGCCTGGCGAGAGACCGAGAGCCGCCAGCAGGCGGCGCTGTTGCGCTGGAAGCACCGCAATCTGCTCGGCGTCATCGCTCGCGATGTCCTCGAGGGTGACGATGTGGCCGTCGTCGGCCACGACATCACGACCGTCGCCGAGGCGGCGGTGGAGGCTGCCCTTCGTTCCGTCGCCCCGAAGGTGCCGTTCGCGGTGGTGGCGCTGGGGCGCTTCGGTGGGGCCGAGCTGTCGTACGCCAGCGACCTCGACCTCGTGTTCGTGTTCGAGGGCGTCGCCACCGACGACACCGCCGAGGGGCTCCGCGCTGCCACCGACCTGCGCCGCTTTCTGCAGGGCGCCACGCCGGCGACGCGGCTCTGGAGCATCGACGTCGACTTGCGACCCGAGGGCAAGCAGGGCCTGCTGGCCCGCAGCGTCGAGGGTTACCGGGCGTACTTCGAACGATGGGCGGCGGTCTGGGAGCGCCAGGCCATGGCGCGGGCCCGAGCCGTCGCCGGCGACGCCGACGTGGCGGCCGCCCTCCTGGGCGTCCTCGACGAGGCGGTCTGGGCTCCCGGACTCTCGGCCGACGACGAACGCGAGATCCGGCGCATGAAGGCCCGGGTCGAGCGGGAGCGGATCCCGGCCGGGGAGGACGCCCAGTTCCACCTCAAGCTCGGACGCGGCTCGCTGTCCGACATCGAGTGGACGGCGCAGCTCCTGCAGCTGCGCCATGGCGTGCGGGCCACCGGCACAGCGGAGGCGCTCGACGCGTTGGCAGCCCGAGGCCTCCTCGACGCCGCCGACTACGCGGTGCTGCTCGACGCCTACCGCTTCTGCGAGCGCACCCGCAACCGGCTGTACCTCGTGCGCAGCATGCCCGGTGACTCCCTGCCGCAGGAGCCGGGCGAGCTGGGCCGCCTGGCCCGAGCGCTCGACACGACGCCGACGGCACTGCGCGAGCAGTACCGGCGCGTCACGCGCCGGGCCCGCGCCACCGTCGAGCGGCTCTTCTACGGCCGCGCCTAGTTCGTGAACCAGCCGGCGAGGTCGATGATGGCGTCGGCGTCGCTGAAGTCGAAGATGCCGACCTTGTGGGCCGACGCCAACGACGAGATCGTGAGGGCGGCGCGGTGCTGCCCCGGTCCCGACCAGTTCACCGACGACGTGAGCGGAACCGGGGTGCCGGCCGGGTGCGCCGTCAAGAACCCGCCGCCGACCGTGTTCGTGGCGGTGAGGTTGTACAGCGCGCCGACGGCGTCGGCGCCGACGAAGTTGGTGAAGTCCATGGTCGCCTCGGTGCCGCTCGTGAGCCGCGGGAACGGCGCGCCGGGCTGGCGGGAGTCGGCGATGCGACTCGGCGTGATGGCAGTGAACAAGCCGGCGCTGCCGGAGCCCGACGAGAAGTAGCCGACCACGTCAACGACCACGTCCGTGGGCCGGAACGACAGGATGCTCACCTTGCCGTCTGCGCCCAACTTCACGAGGGCCAGGTTCGACCGGATGTCGCCGGGGCCGTTGGGATTCGTGGTCGATACCACCGGCTGCGGCTCGCCCGACGGCCACACCGTCAGGTAGCCGGGCGCCGTCGGCCCCGTGTACGTGACCGTGAGCGCCACGGCCGCCACGTCCGAGGCGGGCACGCCGCCCTGCCCGCCCACCTGGAGGTCGAACTTCTCGCCCGAAGCGAAGGCACCGAGCTTGCCACCCGTGCCGTTGCGAGTGTCCATCAGACGAGCGGGAGCCGACGTGGCGTGGAAGCGGCCGTCGGTGCTGGCGCCGGCCTTCGAGAAGTAGCCGGTGACGTCGGCGACCAGATGCGTGCCGGCCGACGACAGCAGGCTCACCTGCCCGCCGGCGCCGACGGGCACCACGACGGCGTTGGCCGCCGTCTCCCCCGCCGCCGACAGGTTGAGGCTCGAGGTGGGCGGTTGGGTCTGGCCCGCGGGCCACGCCGTGACGAACCCGGGTCCGTCGGCCAGGGTGGCGGTGACGTTGAGGGCCACCGCCGCGGCATCAGCCGGCACCACGCCTCCTGTCACCTGCAAGGCGATGGCGGTACCGGGCGCCAGCTTTCCTGCGCTCGTGCCGAGGCCGCTGCGCGTGTCCAGGAGACGGGTGGGCGACACGGGCGTGAACTTGAGGCCGGTCACGGGCGGCGGCGGACCGGACGCCGGCCCCGTCACGCGGTGCAGTGAACCATCGAGGTTCGTGTAGTAGAGCGCGAACGAGCCGTTCTCGGGCAGGAAGTCGAGCGAGACGACCGACCCGAGGCCGGTGGCGAGCGTGTCGAAGCCGGCGCCGCTCTGCCCCGGCTTCTGCACGAACATCCGGCCGCACCCGAAGTCCTCGAACAGATAGGCGCCGTCGTAGCCCGCCCACAGCCCGTCCGGGACGAAGGCGCCGCCGGTGATCGTGTCGCAACCGGCCTCGCGCGTGTACCAGAGGACGGGGTCCGTGATGCCCGACGGCGGCCCGCTGCACGGCTCCTTCTGGCCCGTGGGGCACGGGCCTTCACGGTTCGGCCAGCCGTAGTTGGCTCCGGCGGTGCCCTCGTCGACCTCTTCGGTGGTCGACTCGCCGACGTCGTCGATGCGGAACTTCACCGCGGATCCATCAGCCTTGAAGCCGAGCCGGAACGGGTTGCGCAACCCGATGGCGTAGATCTCGCCGCAATCCGGGCCACCGACAGCCCACGTGTCCTTGCACGCGTGGGTGCCGAAGGGGTTGCCCGCCGCCGGCGAGCCATCGAGGTTGACGCGCAGCACCTTGCCGTTGGGTACGCCGAGATCGGTGGGGTTGGTGGGCGGCCGTCCGCCGCCGCCGTCGCCGACGGTGACGTACAGGAGGCCGTCCTGCGCGATGTGGACGTCGCCGCCGTTGTGGTTGTTGCCGGGCCACTCGGGCAGGTTGTCGAGGAGGATCGACTCGGTGCCGGCGGCGGAGTCGCCGGTGAGGGTGAACCGAGAGACGCGGTTCTTCGAGCCGGTGGTCGACGGCAGTCCCTTCCCACCGCACACGCCACCGGCGGCGAACGTGTAATAGACGTAGAAGAAGTGGTTGGAGGCGAACTGCGGGTCGACGGTGATGCCCAGGAGGCCCTGCTCACCGTCCTGGCACACGGTCAGGTTGAGCACGTCCTGGAGCCCGGTGCCGTCGGTGTTCAGCACGGTCACGGTGCCGGCGCGCCGGGCCACGATCAGTCGGCCGTCAGGGAGCTTGCCGACGGAAATCGCCCCGTCGAGCTGGCTCGACACCAGCGTGTCGGTGAACCCGGGCGGGAAGGTGGCGGCGCTCGCCGGGGCCGACAGCAGGATGGGGGCCCCGGCCGCGATGAGCGCACCGGTAGCGATCAGGGCCGCAAGACGTCGACGCACGGTCAAACCCCTCCCACATGACGAACGAGTGACGGCGACCCTATGCGATCACCTGACCACCGTGCGCTTCATCCCCGGGCATCTGGTGCGCGATATGCGTCGTATATGTCGTTTCAGCGCGTCAGTTCGTTCGGGACGCCTCGCACGCCGTGGCTTCGGGCACGACAACCTCAATCCCGTGTTCCAACGTCTCGTGCCCGAGGTCCTCGAATACCTCGCGCGCCAAGACTCAGCCCACCTCCTAGCCGCTCGAAACGAGCGGCACCCATCCTCTCGCCAGCATCACGGCAGCGGACGCCACGGCGACCATCCGAGCTGTTCGTAGAGCAGCCGGGCGGCCTTCAGGTTCTCGGTACCAACCAGCAGGTCGTCGGCGCTGATGCCGACCTGGGCCAACCACCTGAGATTGATGTCGTTGATCTGCATCAAGCCCCGGTCGATGCTCCCATTGGCGTTGCGGTGCGTGCTGGCCGGCTCGCACTTCGACTCGCGCCAGATGATGCGATCCACCTCGCCGAGCTCGTCGGAGGACCATCCCGCAGCCTCGGCCGGGTGATACCACTCGGGACAACGCAGCCCCTCCGGCACCGTCGTGGCCGGGCTGGGCGGCGGCAGGCTCACCCGGGTGGCTCGTTCGGTGGCGGTCACGCCACCCAGGACCGAGAGCATGAGCGCCACGACGGCACGCAGCCAATCCATTCACGCCACCAGCAGCACGCGACGGCGGTCCAGCGAATCGTGCACGAGAGTGCGTCCCCCGCAGGAGCGAGAAACATACAAGACAGCCCGAGGGCCTCACGTTCGGTGAGACGGGCCCGGCCGCGCGTCGCGCCGCGGCGACGACGGAATTGTCGGTGGGTGCATACGCAACTTCCCAGCAATCGACCTCGGCTGTTCGCAACGGCAACACCGCGACGAGAAACGCCGGGCCCCCACAGGAATCGGCGAGATGCCGATGGCGCGCGTCACCCGGCGTTTCTGAGAATCAGATCCGCGTGGATCAGATGTCGTAGTAGAGCATGAACTCGTACGGGTGGGGCCGGAGGCGGATCGCGTCGGCCTCGTTCTTCAGCTTGTAGTCGACGTAGGTCTCGATGAGATCGTCGGTGAAGACGCCGCCGGCCTGGAGGAACTTGCTGTCGTCCTGGAGCGCCCGCAGCGACTCCTCGAGGCTCGACGGCACCTGCGGCACCGCCGCCAACTCCTCCGGCGGAAGGTCGTAGAGGTCCTTGTCCACCGGGTCCGGCGGCTCGATGCGGTTGAGGACGCCGTCGAGGCCGGCCATCAGCATGGCTGCGAAGGCGAGATACGGGTTGGCCGACGGGTCGGGGCAGCGGAACTCGACGCGCTTGGCCTTCGGGCTCTTCGAGTACAGCGGGATCCGGCACGACGCCGAGCGGTTCCGCTGCGAGTAGACGAGGTTCACCGGCGCCTCGTAGCCGGGCACGAGCCGCTTGTACGAGTTCGTGGTGGGCGCCGCGAAAGCCAGGATGGCCGCAGCGTGGCTGAGGAGGCCGCCGATGTACCAGCGCCCCATGTCGGACAGGCCGGCGTACCCGGTCTCGTCGTAGAACAGGGGCTCGCCGCCCTTCCACAGCGACTGGTGGCAGTGCATGCCGGAGCCGTTGTCCTGGAACAGCGGCTTGGGCATGAACGTGGCCGTCAGGCCGTGGGCCCGGGCCACGTTCTTCACGACGTACTTGTAGAGCATGAGCTTGTCGGCCATGGTCAGCAGCGTGTCGAACCGCATGTCGATCTCGGCCTGACCGGCCGTCGCCACCTCGTGGTGGTGTACCTCGATCTCGATGCCGAGCTTCTCCATCGTGAGGATCATCTCGGACCGCAGATCCTGGAAGTGGTCGGTGGGCGGGACGGGGAAGTACCCCTCCTTGTACCGGGGCTTGTAGCCGAGGTTGCCGCCCTCCTCCTCACGAGCCGTGTTCCACGATCCCTCGATCGAGTCGACGGCATAGAGAGACGACCGCTGGTCGGTGCCGTAGCGGACGTCGTTGAACACGAAGAACTCGGCTTCCGGGCCGAAGTACGCCGTGTCGGCGACGCCGGTGGAAGCGAGGTAGTCCTCGGCCTTCTTGGCCACGTAGCGGGGGTCCCGGGAGTAGCTCTCGCCCGTGATCGGGTCGAGGACGAAGCAGTTGATGTTGATGGTGGCGTGCTGGCGGAACGGGTCGATGACCGCCGTGCTCGGGTCGGGCACGAGGATCATGTCCGACTCCTGGATCTCCTGGAACCCTCGGATCGACGACCC
>DASXAI010000225.1:0-9099 GCA_036406775.1 Acidimicrobiales bacterium | reverse complement strand
CGGTGTACGGCTTCGTCACCGGACTGGCCTACGACTTCGTCCTGCGCACGCCGTTCGGGTTGTCGGCGCTCACGTACGCCCTCGTCGGCTACGGCGCCGGGTACTTGCAGCACTGGTTGTCGGGGGCCCGCTGGTGGCTGGCGTCGTTGGCGGTGGGCGCGGCCAGCGCCGTCGCCATCGCCGGCTACGCCGTCATCGGCACCGTGTTCGGGCTGAAGGACGCCGTGAACCCCCACCTCATCACCGTGATGGCGGTGGTGGGAGTGGTGAACGCGGTGCTGGCCATGCCGGCGCTCTGGGTGCAGCGCTGGGCCCTGCTCGGTTCCCGGCAACGAACCGCCTGAGCAGGCCCGTTGGCCACTGCCTTCGGTGGCCGCCGCCGACGAGACAGAATGGTCGGGATGCCGGCAGAGTCGAGGGGCCTTCGTCTGTCGATCATCGGCATCGTGATCTTCTCGCTGTTCGTGGCCCTCGTGGCGCGCCTCTGGTACCTGCAGGCGGTCCAGAAGGACGACCTGGCTCAGGTCGCCTCGGCCAACCAGGTACGCACCGTTCCACTGCCGCCGATGCGAGGCCGCATCCTCGACCGCGTGGGTCGCGTCCTGGCCGACAACGACTCCACGCTGAATGTCACGATCGATCGCAAGGTCATCAAGAACCAGTCCGACCGGACGGCGCTCTTTGCGCGGCTCGCCGGCGCCCTCAAGACGACGCCCGACGAGCTAGAGAAGCGCTACGAGAGCCCCAAGTACAACGTGTATGAGGCGCTGCCCTTGGCGGAGGACGTCGACGAGTCGACGGCCATCTTCCTGAAGGAACGGCGCGAGGACTACCCCGGTGTCGAGGTGGTCGAGGGCTTCGCGCGGAAGTACCGGTACGCCCCACTCGCCAGCCAGATCATCGGCTACATGGGCGCCATCTCGAAGGACGACCAGTCGCAGTACACCAAGAAGGGCTACCAGCTCAGCGACCGGGTCGGTGTCGCTGGCGTGGAGAGGACCTACGAGGACGCCCTCCATGGCAAGCCCGGCTACATCAAATACGCCGTCGACGCCCGTAACCGCGTGCTCGGCGTGGTGGAGCGGGTCGACCCTGTACCGGGCAACGACGTGAAGCTCACCATCGACCTCAAGCTGCAGCAGTACACCGAGCAGATCCTGCAGGCCGGCATCGTGGAGGCGCGCTCTCACCTCGTCAGCCAGACCAACGCCGACCTGAAAGCGCAGGCGACCGGGCAGACGTTCCAGGCGCCGGCCGGTGCGATGGTGATCGAGGACCCGAACAACGGTGAGATCCTCGGCATGGCGTCGTACCCGACGTTCGACAACCGGTGGTTCATCGGTGACCTGCCTCAGGCCAAATACGAGGCCTTGTTCCCGCAGCAGGACTCGTCTCGCAGCCCGCTCACCAACCGGGCCATCTCCGGCGGGTACACGATCGGCTCGACGATGAAGTTGTTCACCTCGATCGCCGCCTTGCAGTCGGGCGCGCTGGCGGGCCCGAACGACACGTACGACGACAAGGGCAAGTACGAGATCCCGGACTGCGTCGACAACCCCGGCGGCTGCGTGAAGAGCAACTCGGGCGGGCTGAAGCCCGGACGCATCGATCTGCAGAACGCCATCTCGATGTCGAGCGACGACTACTTCTACCGGCTCGGGGCGTCGATGTTCCAGGACATCTCCGAGAAGGACGTGTTCCAGAAGACGCTCTACCAGTTCGGCTTCGGGTCCGACTCAGGCGTCGATCTGCCGTTCGAGAATTCGGGCCGCGTGCCCACCGCCGCGGTCAAGAAGAAGCTCGCCGAAGACAAGGTCATCTCGAAGGCGGAAGGGGCGAATTACTACGTCGGCGACAACGTGAATCTCGCCATCGGCGGCGGCCTCTTCGCCGCCAGCCCGCTGCAGCTCGTGAACGGCTACTCGACCTACGCCAACGGGGGCGACCGCTGGTTGCCTCACGTCGGGATGGCCGTCGTCGCCGCCGGCACGCCCAGCAAGGCGCCGGGGCTCGTCGACATGACCCAGGCTCAGACGGTCCAGATCGTCGACGCCAAGGTGATGGGCCACGTCGACATCCAGCAGTCGTGGCGCGACGCCATCACCCGCGGCCTGATCGGCGTGACGCAGAAGCGCACCTTCCCCTTCGGCACCGCCCACCGGACGTTCGAGAACTACAACTTCGACGCGTTCCCGATCGCGGCCAAGACGGGCACGTCCCAGACCGGCAACAACGAGGCGGCCAATGACTCGTCGCTGTTCGTGGGCTTCGGTCCGGTGCGGGGCAACACCGGCCCGCAGTACACGGTCGGCGGCATCATCGAGAAGGGCGGCTTCGGTGCCGACGCCGCGGCTCCGGTCGTGAAGTGCATCTTCGAGGCGCTGTCGGGCCAGAACAAGACACCGCTGGCCGAGCCCCAGCAGTCGGACCCGCTCGACCCCAACACGCTCCAGGTGGCGACATTGCCGCCACTGCCCGATACGAGCTGCCTCAAGATCAACCAGAGCCTGGTCCCCGTCGGCGGGGTGTCGAACGACTGATGGCCACCACCACGACGCCGAGCCCCACGGCGGGCCTGCACCGCAAGCCGGTCGCGACGCTCAGCCGCAATCCGGCCGACCCCCGTTCGCACGTCGACTGGGGTCTGCTGATCGGCGTCTTCGTCATCGCCGCCATGGGCCTGGTCGCGATCTACACGGCCACGTACCAGAGCCGCACGATTGCCGGGCTCGACACGTTCTACTTCGTGAAGCGCCAGGGCCTGGCTGTCGTCGTCGGCCTGGTCGGGCTGGTCGTCGTGATGCTGATCGACTACCACAAGCTCCGGGAACTGGCGCTGCGCATCTACCTGGCCACGCTGGCCCTGCTGGTGGCCGTGCTCGTCGTGGCCCGGGCCCAGAACGGCATCGACGCCTGGTTCAACATCGGTCCGTTCCAAGTGCAGCCGTCGGAGTTCGCCAAGGTCGCCCTGGTCCTCGTCCTGGCCGCCTACGCCGCCAACGATCGTTCGAAGGGCGGCCCGCTGTCGTTCCAGCGTTTCGTCGTCGCCCTCGCCATCGTCGCCGTCCCCACCGGGCTGGTGCTGGTGCAACCCGACCTCGGGACGGCATCGGCGCTGGTCGTCATCGCCATGGCCATCCTCCTGGTGGCGGGGGCCCAGTGGAAGCACATCGTCCTGGTCACCGCCATGGCCGTGATCAGCGGGGCCATCCTCATCGGCACCGGGCAGCTGGCCCGCGACCAGCAGGACCGGCTCACCGTCTTCCTGAGCCAGGACTCGACGCCCCGGACCCCCGAGCAGAAGCGGGCCCAGTACCAGCTGGCCAACTCCAAGGCCGCCATCGCCGACGGCGGGATCACCGGCCAGGGCTATCTGAACGGCGCCTACACGAACGGCGCCTACGTGCCCGAACAGCACACCGACTTCGTGTTCTCGGCCATCGCCGAGCAGTTCGGGCTGGTGGGATCGGTGGTGCTGCTCGCCGCCTACGGCTTCGTGATACTCCGGATGTGGCGAATAGCCCGGCTGGCCAAGGACCAGCTCGGAGCGTTGATCGCGACCGGGGCTCTGGCCCTCGTGGCCTGGCACGTGTTCGAGAACGTGGGCATGAACATGGGCCTGGTGCCGGTCACCGGCATCCCCCTGCCCCTCGTGTCCTACGGCGGCTCGTCGGTGGTGGCCTTCCTCGTCCTGGTCGGCCTGGTCGAGAGCGTCCACATGCGCCGCTTCGTGTGAGCGTCCCGCCGTTCTGACGAAGCTGGGCGGGATATACGACACCGCTGCGACGCGAAAACGGTAGGTCGGGCCCGCAACGGGCGCGGCAAGTAGACTCAGCGGTCGACATGACTTCGCTGTGGCCACGGCTCGAGCCGCTCCTGGCCAAGGTGCAGAAGCCCGCCCGCTACATCGGCTGCGAAGACGGGGCCGTCCAACCGGTACACGCTCCGCGCCACGTGGCCTGGCTGCTGGTCTATCCCGACACCTACGAGATCGGCCTGCCCAACCAGGGCCTGCAGATCCTCCAGGAGATCCTGAACGAGCGCGACGACGCCGTCGCCGAGCGTTCGTACGCGCCCTGGCTCGACCTCGAGTCCCTGATGCGCTCGCACGGCCTGCCGCTCTTCTCCGTGGAGACGCACCGCGACGCCGGCGACTTCGACGTCCTCGCCTTCAACCTGTCGGCCGAGCTCGTCTACACGAACGTCCTCAACTGCATCGACCTCGCGGGCGTCCCTGTCCGGGCCGCAGCGCGCCGCCCCGAGCACCCGCTCGTAGGCGCCGGCGGCCACTGCACATACAACCCAGAGCCGCTCGCTGACTTCATCGACTTCTTCGTGATCGGCGACGGCGAGGAGGTCGTCGGCGAGATCACCGAGGTGGTGCGGGACTGGAAGGCGGGCGGCCGCACCGCGGGCAGCCGCGAGCGCGTGCTGCGGGCTCTGGCCGCCGTCCCCGGTGTCTACGTGCCGTCGATGTACGAGGCCACCTACGACGGCCCCGCTCTGGTAGCCGTCACGCCGCGCTATCCGGACGTGCCCTCTGAAGTGGCCAAGCGCACAGTGGCCGACCTGGCCGCCTGGCCGTATCCCAAGCACCAGCTCGTTCCGTTGACCGAGGTCGTGCACGACCGGCTCAACGTGGAAGTGTTCCGCGGCTGCACGCGGGGCTGCCGCTTCTGCCAGGCCGGGATGATCACCCGTCCGGTGCGGGAGCGGCCCGAGGAGCAGGTCCGCACCATGATCCGTGAAGGCCTACGCCGCACCGGGTACGACGAGGTCAGCCTCACGTCACTGTCGACGGCCGACTTCTCGGGCATCGAACGCGTCGTGGCCGACACCGTCAACGACCCGACGAGCTGCGGACAGGTCAGCGTCAGCCTGCCGTCGCTGCGCGTCGACGCCTTCACCGTCGGTATCGCGGCCCAGGTGGCCACGGCCCGCCGGACGGGCCTCACGTTCGCGCCCGAGGCGGGATCGTGGCGACTGCGCCAGGTCATCAACAAGCTCATCCGCGAGGAGGACCTGTACGGCGCGGTCGAGGCTGCCTACTCGCAGGGCTGGAACCGGGTGAAGCTGTACTTCCTCACCGGCCTCCCTACAGAGACCGACGACGACACCCTCGGCATCGCCGAGTTGGCGCGAAATTGCGCCGCCGTCGGACGGACGTACACGAGCCGGGCGTCGGTGACGGCCAGCGTCGGCGGGTTCGTCCCGAAGCCCCAGACGCCGTTCCAGTGGTTCGGCCAGAACACCGAAGCCGAGCTGCGCCGCAAGATCGGCCTCCTCCGCGACGCCACCCATCGCGCCCGGGGCGTCCAGCTCAAATGGCACGACTCGCGCGCCACGCTGGTCGAGGGCATCGCCAGTCGCGGCGATCGGCGCATCGGCGCCGTGATCGAGCGGGTATGGCGCGCCGGGGGCACGTTCCAGGAGTGGAGCGAGCAATTCGACCTCGGCCTGTGGGAGCAGGCCATGGCGGCCGAGGGTCTGTCCATCGACTGGTACGTCCACCGCCATCGCCATGAGGCCGAGGTGCTCCCGTGGGCCCACATCTCGGCCGGGCTCCATCCCGACTTCCTGTGGCAGGATTGGCGAGCGGCGCTGGCCGGGTCGGGCGTGGAGGACTGCCGGTGGACACCGTGTTACGACTGCGGAGTCTGTACGGGTTATGGGCTCGAGCACGTGGTCGCGTCGCCCGTCGTGCCGGCGGGCGGGAGCCAGGGCACGGCCCAGGACTTGGCGTCGGGCGGCGCCGTGCCGGTGCGGTTGCTGCCGCGGCGCGAGGCGGTGCCGGTGTGACGGTGCTGGCGCGCGTCCGGCTGCGCTTCACCAAGCAGGGCAAGGTCCGCTGGACGAGCCACCGCGACGTGGCTCGCATGTGGGAGCGGGCCCTGCGACGGGCCGAGGTCCCCGTCGCCTACACCGAGGGCTACTCACCCCGGCCGCGCCTGTCGTTCGGGCTGGCCCTCTCCACCGGGCACGAGTCGCTCGGTGAATACCTCGACGTCGACCTGGCGGACACCGTCGACGTCTCGTCGTTGCCGGCGCGCCTGACCCCCGCGCTCCCGATCGGCATCGATTGCGTGGCGGGTGTCGACCTCGACGGCACCGAGCCGTCGCTGCAGCAGGCCGTCACCGCCTGCTCGTGGGAGATCGAACTGGCCGGTGTCGACGGCGTGCGCGCCACCGACGCCGTGGCGGCCGCCCTCGCCGCCCCCAGCCTCATCGCCACCCGCACCCGCAAGGGCCACGAGGTCACCGACGACCTCCGGCCCGCCATCGTCGCCCTCGCCGTCACCGCCGACGGCCCCGGCGGCGAGGGCCCCGTCGTGACGGCCGAGGTCGCCACGCAGCCCCGGGGGCTGCGGCCGGGCGAGCTGGTCGAGGCGTGCTTCGGCGCCGTCGAAGTCCGCCGGGTGCTGCGCACCCACCAATGGATCGAGCAGGACGGCGCGCGACGGGAACCCATCCCGGTCGACGCGACGTCGCTCCCGCACGCCTTGGGAGCGTGCGCATGAGAAGGGAACTCCCCCATGTCCGACGTCCTGGAGAACGGCGCGACCGGCGCCGCTCCCGAACCCGAGCCATCGCCCCGCGCCCACGGAGGCGACCCGCCGGCTGAGGCCGGCGACGCGTCGACGGAATCGGATGCGGCCGCCCCCGGCGCGGCGGCCAAGCGCCGCCGCCGCGGCACTCGTGGCGGCCGGGGCCGCAACCGGACCCGTGTGACCACCACGCCCGCCGGCGCCGACGACGACGAGCCCGAGCTGCCTGACCGCCCCATCGAAGGCAAGGTCCAATCGCCTGAAGTGGCTGAGCGGGTGCTGGTGCGGCGGCCGCAGATCGGCGACAGCCGTCCGGCGCCCGAGGTGGCGCCCGTGACCAAATCGGGTCGACCCGGCGCCCCGCCGGGCCCGACCACCCGCAAGCGCCGGCGCAGTGGGGGCACCGCGGGCGGTGCCAGCCGGTCGGGCGGTGGCCGGGCGCCGGCCCGGGCCGTCGTCACGCCGTCGACGGTGGTCGCGCCCGTGGAGCTCGACGAGGAGACGCTCGAACGCCGGCGCGGCCGTGAGCGCAAGGGCCGGCCCGTCGGCCGGTACCTGATGGCCGTGCACGTCACGCCGGAGCTGACCCAGATCGCCGTGCTCGAGGGACGCAACCTCATCGAGCACTACGTGAGCCGGCCCGCCGACGACATCAGCCAGATCCACGGCAACGTCTACCTCGGCCGGGTCCAGAACGTGCTGCCCGGCATGGAGGCCGCCTTCGTCGACATCGGCACGCCGAAGAACGCCGTCCTGTACCGGGGCGACGTGCAGTACGAGGCCGAGGACATCGTCGAGCGCTCCGAGCGGCCCCGCATCGAGCAGATGCTGAAGGCCCGCCAGATGATCCTGTGCCAGGTCACCAAGAACCCGATCGGCGCCAAGGGCGCCCGGCTCACGCAGGAGGTCTCGCTGCCCGGGCGGTTCGTGGTGCTGATCCCGAACTCCCGCACGTACGGCATCTCCAAGCGCCTGCCCGACGACGAGCGCAAGCGCCTCCGGTCGATCCTCGACAAGATCAAGCCGGCCGAGCACGGCGTCATCGTCCGCACCGCGGCCGAGAACGTGGTGGAGGAGGAGCTGGCCAACGACGTCCGGCGCCTGCTCGGCCAGTGGGCCCAGATCGAGGCGGCGGCCAAACGGGCGTCCGGGCCGACCCTGCTCTACCGGGAGCCCGACATGGCCGTGCGGGTCATCCGGGAGGAGTTCAACAAGGAGTACCGGGGCGTCCTGATCGACGACCGCGCCATGTGCGACGACGTCGGCGACTACGTGTCGTCGATCATGCCGGCGCTGGCCGAGCGGATCGAGTACTACGACGCCGAAGAGGACGGCCTGCCCCTGTTCGAGCGCTTTCACGTGCACGAGCAGCTGCACAAGGCGCTCGACCGCAAGGTCTGGCTGCCCTCGGGCGGGTCGCTCATCATCGAGCACACCGAGGCGCTGACGGTGATCGACGTCAACACCGGCAAGAACGTCGGGACGTCGAACCTCGAGGCCACGGTGTTCCACAACAACCTCGAGGCGGCCGACGAGATCGCCCGTCAGCTCCGGTTGCGCGACATCGGCGGCATCATCGTCATCGACTTCATCGACATGGAGCTGCGGGAGAACCGCCAGGCCGTGGTGGCCGGTTTCCGCGACGCCTTGGCCCGCGACAAGACCCGGACCCAGGTGTTCGACATCTCGGAGCTGGGCCTGGTGGAGATGACCCGCAAACGCATCGGCGAGGGCCTGCTCACCAGCTTCGCCCAGTCGTGCCCCATGTGCGAGGGCCGGGGCGTCATCGTCGACCACTCGATCATCGAGTGACGGCTTTCGGTGCGTTGATGGGCGTCGGCGTCGTCGGATAGGCTGGTCGACCGCTATGTACGCAGTGATCGCCACCGGTGGGAAGCAGGAGCGGGTCGAGTCCGGCCAGCGCATCGACGTCGAGTTGCTCGGCGTCGAGGACGGTGCCGAGGTGACCTTCACCCCGGTGCTGCTGGTGGACGGCGACGACGTGCTGGCCACGCCGGCCCAGCTGGAAGGGGCGGCGGTCACGGGTACCGTCGTCGGCACCAGCAAGGGCCCCAAGATCAACGGGTTCACCTACAAGCGCCGCACCAACCAGCGGCGCCGGTTCGGCCACCGTCAGCACTACACCACCGTCGAGATCACCGGCATCAGCCGGGCCTGAGAGGACGTCGACATGTCGAAGACCAAGGGCGGCGGCTCCACCCGCAACGGGCGCGACTCCAACGCCCAGCGCCTGGGCGTGAAGGTGTTCGACGGCCACGCCATTACGGCCGGCACCATCATCGTGCGCCAGCGCGGCACCAAGTTCCACGCCGGCCACAACGTCGGTCGCGGCGGAGACGACACGCTGTTCGCCACCTCGGACGGCAGGGTCAAGTTCGGTGAGCGCCGCGGCCGCAAGGTCGTCGACGTCGTAGTGGTCTCCGCCTAGGCGACTCCCTTCGGCAGCTGCGACCGGTCCCAGCCGAGCAGCGTCAGCGCCTGCTGGCAGGCGAACCGGTCGGTCATCCCGCTCACATAGGTGACGGCGGCGCGC
>DASXAI010000224.1:0-8128 GCA_036406775.1 Acidimicrobiales bacterium | reverse complement strand
CCTGTGCTTCGCCACCACCAACCGCCAGTCGGCGCTGATGGCGCTGGCGTCACGCTGCGACGCCGTCGTGGTGATCGGGTCGGCCAACTCGTCGAACACCATCGCCCTCGAGAAGCTGGCTCGGGGTGCCGGGTGCCCTCGGGTGTATCGCATCAACGAGGCCTCCGAGCTGCCCGACGACTTCATGGGCACCGTGGGCGTCACCGCCGGCGCGTCGGCGCCCGAGGAGCTCGTCGACGAGGTGATCGCGCGACTGGCGCCGCGCCATGGCGTCGAGGTGGTCGACGTCACGGACGAGGACGAGTACTTCCCGCCGCCGCGGAACATCCGCGAGCTGCAGGGTGCCATCGAGTTGGCGGCGACGGTGATGCTGGGCGGCACCTCCCGCCCCACCACGATGGACGACCGCCAGTTGGCGGCCAGCGACGTGCTCGCCGCCTTGCACTAACTGCGCCGACGTGACGGTTTTCGACAACTGTTGTCGAGTTCCGTCACATCGGCGGTGAGGGGCGCTGCGGCTAGTTGCGGGGGACGTCCTTCCAGGCCACCTCGCGGTCGACCCGGACGTCGCCCGGCAGCCCGAGCACCCGCTCGCCGAGGATGTTGCGCATGACCTCGGACGTGCCGCCCTCGATGGAGTTGGCCCGGGCGCGCAGGAACGCCTTCTGCACCGAGTCGGAGAACATCGCCGTCTCGGGCCGCTGCATCTCGTACGTGCTGTAGAGCATGCCGTCGGCGCCGAGCAGGCTCACGCAGAAGTCGTAGATCTTCTTGTTGCCCTCGGCGTAGGCCAGCTTGCCGGTGGAGCCCTCAGGGCCGGGCACACCGATCTTGCGGTTCTGGCCGGCCCGGATGTTGGTGAGGCGCAGGACCTCGGCCTCGATCCAGAGCTTCATGAGCTCGTCGCGGGTGGCGGCGTCCTTTCGCTCGGCGGGGAGCGACTTCCAGATCCGCATGGCCTCGGCGATCGGGCCCGAGCCTTGCGGGACGATGGTGCCGCCGATCGACACCCGCTCGTTCATGAGCGTGGTGAGCGACACCCGCCAGCCGTCGCCGGGATTCCCGAGACGCTCGTCGTCGGGGATGCGGGCGTCGGTGAAGTAGACCTCGTTGAACTCGGCTTCGCCCGTCATCTGCCGCAACGGACGGGTCTCGACGCCGGGTGCGTGCATGTCGACGACGAAGGCGGTGAGGCCGGCGTGCTTGGGTACGTCGGGGTCGGTGCGGACCACCAGGAGGCCCCACTTCGACACGTGAGCGAGGGTGGTCCACACCTTCTGGCCGTTGACGATCCACTCGTCGCCGTCGCGGACGCCCCGTGACGACAGGCCGGCGAAGTCGGACCCGGCGCCCGGCTCGGAGAAGAGCTGGCACCAGATCTCCTCGCCCGTGAACAGCGGCCGGAGGTAGCGCTTCTTCTGCTCGTCGCTGCCCCACACGACCACGGTGGGGCCGCACATCCCGTAGCCGATCGGGTTGCGCCCGTACGGGTTGGGGCCGCCGGCGCCGAAGATCCGCTCGTTGATGGTCTTCTGCAGCTTGGGCGACAGCTCGAGGCCGCCGTGGCCCTCGGGGAAGTGGACCCACGCCAGGCCCCGGTCGAACTGCTGGCCGAGGAACACCTTGGGCTCGGTCTGCTTCGGCGGGAACGACGCCAGCAGGTCGTCGACCAGGTCGATGACGCGCTGCTCGTCGGACGTCACGGCCGCTTCGGTGATCGTCATGAACACACCTCTTGACTCACGGGTCAAGCCAGGCTACCGGGCCGTCGACCGCCGTCCGAATCACCCTCCCCCACCGTTTTCGCGTCGCTGCGGTGTCGCAGATCCCGCCCAGTTTCGTCAGAACCGGTCAGTTGAGGGGCGCCATCAGGCGGGCGAAGAGGTGGCGGTCGGCGTCGGTGGCGTCCGGGAGGGTGCAGACCAGGCGCATCACCCAGCGGAGGGACTCGAGGTCGGCGCGCCGCTCGTAGATGTTGCGCAGGTTGGCCAGTATGCGGGTGACGATGGCGGGCCGGCCGACGGGCTCGAGATACGACTCGTCCCACGGGGCACCGGCCCCGACGGTGGCCCGGTGCAGGGCCCGGCAGCCCGCCGCGGTGAGCTGGCGGCCGCCGTGGAACGGGTCGATGAAGACCCGCGGGTCGACCTTGTCGCGCACGATGAAGTGCCCCGGGAGGCCCACGCCCCAGACGGGGACGCCGATGCGGCGGCCCACTTCCATGCCGAGGACGGCGAGGGTGATCGGGATGCCGACTCGACGGTCGAGCACCTCGTTCAGGAAGGAGTTGCGGGGGTCGTAGTAGTCGTCGCTGTTCCCGCTGAAACGGCCGCTGGAATAGAGGTGGCGCACCAGCCCGTCGAGGGTGGGCGTCCGGATCTCGGCGGCCAGGTCGTCGAGGCGTCCGAGATAGCCGTCGACGTCGAGTGTGGGGTCGGCGTGGGCGGCGATGCACAGCCCGGCCTCGTCGAGGGGCAGGGCCTCGGGCGGGCGTTCGACCGCCGCCACGAAACGCTCGAAGGCATCGCCAGTGCCCATGGGGTTTCACGGTACCGGTCGGCTACCTTCGCCCGACATGTCCGCTGGTCAGTACCCCGGCGCCGTCGCCGCCACCATGCCGGACAAGCCGGCCTACGTCATGGCCGCCACGGGCGAGGTCGTGACGTACGCCGAGCTCGACGCGGCGGCCAACCGCCTGTCTCGCGTGTTCCACGCCATCGGGCTCCGTCCGGGCGATCACGTCGCCTTCTGCCTCGAGAACCACCCGCGGTACCTCGAGATCGCGTGGGGCGCGCACTACGCCGGGTTGATCTACACCGCGTGCTCGTCGCGCCTCACGTCCGGCGAGCTCGCCTACATCGTGAACGATTGCGGCGCCAAGGCCTTCGTGACGTCGAAGTACAAGGCCGACCAGGCGGCCGAGATCGTGGCCGACACGTCAGCAGTGCAGCTGCGCCTCATGGTCGACGGCACCGTGCCGGGTTACGAGAGCTACGAGGCCGCCGTCGCCGCCCAGCCGCCCGATCCGCGGCCGGACCGGCGCGAGGGCGCCGACATGCTCTATTCGTCGGGGACGACCGGCCAGCCCAAGGGGGTGAAGACGCCGGTGCCCGACGCTCCTCTCGGCGAGACGCCCGGGCTCGTCCCCCTCGTCACGATGCTGTTCGGGTTCACCGGCGACAGCGTGTACCTGTCACCCGCGCCGATGTACCACTCGGCGCCGCTGCGCTTCAACATGACGATGCAACGCCTCGGCGGCACGTCGGTGATCATGGAGCACTTCGACGCCGAGGAGTTCCTCGCCCTCGTCGAGCGCTACCGGGTCACGTGCACGCAGGTCGTGCCGACGATGTTCGTGCGGATGCTCAAGTTGCCCGAGGAGACCCGCACCAAGTACGACCTGTCGTCACTCGCGTCCGTGGTACACGCGGCCGCGCCGTGCCCGGTCGAGGTGAAGCGCCAGATGATCGAGTGGTGGGGGCCGATCATCCACGAGTACTACGCCGGTACCGAGGGCAACGGCTTCGTCTACTGCAACAGCCAGGACTGGCTGGCGCACCCCGGCACCGTCGGCCGGGCCATCCTCGGCACCGTCCGCATCGTCGACGACGCCGGCGACGAGCTGCCGCCCGGCGAGCCCGGCACCATCTACTTCGAGAGCGGCGCGACCTTCGAGTACCACAACGACCCGGAGAAGACGGCGTCCTCCCGCAACGACCGGGGTTGGTCGACGCTGGGCGACGTGGGCTATCTCGACGACGAGGGGTTCCTCTACCTCACCGACCGCAAGGCGTTCATGATCATTTCGGGTGGCGTCAACATCTACCCGCAGGAGGCCGAGAACGTTCTCGTCAGCCACCCGAAGGTCGTCGACGTGGCCGTGTTCGGCGTGCCCAACGCCGACTTCGGCGAGGAGGTCAAGGCCGTCGTGCAGCCGGCCGACATGGCCGAAGCCGGCCCCGACCTCGAGCAGGAGTTGATCGCCTA
The DNA here is from genome assembly GCA_036406775.1 of Acidimicrobiales bacterium. GTDB lineage: Bacteria > Actinomycetota > Acidimicrobiia > Acidimicrobiales > Ilumatobacteraceae > DASXAI01. Next base: position 4,141 of record DASXAI010000224.1, on the reverse strand, counting down.
CTGCCGCTCGCGGCTCGCCGACGTGAAGTGTCCCCGCACCATCGACTTCCGGCCCGAGCTCCCCCGCCATCCCACCGGCAAGCTGTACAAGCGCCTCCTGAAGGACGAGTACTGGACCGGCCACGGCGAGAGCCGCATCATCTGATTGACCCCCGGTGTTTCACGCTCGTTGAAGAACCTGTGGGGTTCTCAAACAAGCGTGAAACGGGAGAGGTCGAGGGCTTTACGGGGCGATCATCACCATCCGCAGCTCAGTCATCTCGCGCACGGCGTAGTGCGGGCCCTCGCGCGTGTTGCCGGAGTCGCGCACGCCGCCGTAGGGCTGCTGGTCGGCGCGCCACGTGGGCACCTCGTTGACGAGCACGCCGCCGTAGTCGAGGGCACGCACGGCCCGGAGGGCGGAGGCGACGTTCTGGGTGAAGATCGCCGCCTGCAGCCCGTAGCGCGTGTCGTTGGCGAGGGCGATGGCCTCGTCGAGGGTGTCGTAGGCCTGGATGCCGACGACCGGCCCGAACACCTCGAGGGCGCACACCTTCATGTCCGGCGTCACGTCGGTGAGCAGCGTGGGCGCGAGCACGCCGTCGTCGCCGACCCGGCCCCCCACCGCCACCTTGGCCCCGTCGGCGACCGCCTCCTCTACCCACGACGTGACCCGGTCGCGGTCGCCCGTGGAGATGAGCGCCGACACGTCGGTGTCGTCGGACAGCGGGTCACCCACCACCAGTGACGCCACCCGCTCGGCCAGGGCGTCGGTGAACTCGGGCGCCACCGACCGGTGCACGTACACCCGTTGGGTCGAGATGCACGACTGGCCGGCATGGCTGTAGCCGGCGACCTTGATCTTGTCGGCGGCCGCCTTCCAGTCGGCGTCGGGTTCGATGATGACGGGCGCGTTGTTGCCGAGCTCGAGGCCGACCTTCTTGCGTGGTGCCTGGGCCCGGATGGCCCACCCGACCGGCGGCGAGCCCGTGAAGGTGATCATGGCGACGTCGGGATGGTCGACCAGGGCGTTGCCCACGGTGGCGCCGCGGCCCGTCACCACGCGCAGCTGCTCGGTCGGCAGGCCGCACTCGTGGACGAGCAGATGAGCCAGCGCCAACGCCGAGAACGGGGTCTGCGACGCGGGCTTGAGCACCACCGGGCAGCCGGCGGCGATGGCCGGTGCCAGCTTGTGGGCCACCAGGTTCAGCGGGAAGTTGAACGGCGAAATGGCGCCCACCACGCCGATGGGCAGCCGCAGCGTGAAGCCGAGCCGACCCTCACCCGGTGTCGACGCGTCGAGCGGCACCATGTCGCCCGTGAGCGTGCGGGCTTCGGCCGCGGCGAACTGGAACGTGCTCACGGCCCGCTCGGCCTCGACGCGCGCCGTCTTGATGGGCTTGGCCGCTTCAACGGCGATCGTGCGGGCGAAGTCGTCGCGCCGTTCGGCCAGGAGCCGGGCCGCCGCGTCCAGGATCTCGGCCCGCCGCCACGCCGGGAGCGGCCCCTTCCTGTGGGCCGCCGTCGCCACCCCGACGGCCCGGTCGACCTCCTCCGGGCCGCAGTTCGGCACCGTGCCGATCACGGCTCCGTCGTAGGGAGCCTTCACTTCGATCGTGTCATCGGCCATGGAGCGACCATACAGTCGGCTCCCATGGACGCCACCCGGTTCGCCTTCCTCGATTGGCCGGGCCCGATCGCCTTCGCCCACCAAGGCGGTGCGGACGAGTTCCCGGAGAACACCCTCAAGGCGTTCCAGTGCTCGGCCGCGCTCGGGTACCGGTACATGGAGACCGACGTCCATGTGACGTCCGATGGTGTCGTAGTGGTCATGCACGACGACACGCTCGACCGCACCACCGATCGCGTCGGCACGATCGAACGGCTGCCGTGGAACGTCGTGAAGGAGGCGCGCGTCGGCGGCACGGAGCCCGTCCCGCGCCTCGACGAAGTGCTCGAGGCCATGTCCGACACCCGGTTCAACATCGAGCCGAAGATCGACGCCGCCGTCGAGCCGCTCGTCGACGTGATCCGGCGCACCGGCGCTCTCGACCGCGTGTGCGTGGGCTCGTTCAAGGACCACCGGGTGGCCACGGCGCGCCGCGCCCTCGGCCCCAAGCTCTGCACCGCGGCCGGGACGGTGACGACGGCGCGGCTGCGGATCGGCAGCTGGCTGCCCGGCATCGGGCGCTTCGTGGGTCGCACCAGCGCCGGCTGCCTGCAGATCCCCGTGCGCTACGGGCCGGTGCCCCTCGTCGACCACCGGATGGTCGGCTTCGCCCACGACCTCGACATCGCCGTCCACGTGTGGACCATCAACGACGCCGCCGAGATGACGCCGCTGCTCGACGTCGGCGTCGACGGCATCATGACGGACCGACCCTCTGTCTTGAAGGACGTCTTGGTCAACCGGGGGCAGTGGGTGACGTGAGCACCACACCCGGGTTGAGGATGCCGGCGGGGTCGAGGGCCCCCTTGATAGCGGCGAAGGCAGCCAGCTCGGTCGCGGAGCGCGACAGTGACAGCCACCGAGCCTTGGCCCGCCCGACGCCGTGCTCGGCGCTGATCGAGCCCCCGAAGTCGGCGACCAGCCGCAGGACGGCGTCGTCGACGGCCTCGTCGTCGGGATCCACGCCGGTCACGTTCACGTGGAGGTTGCCGTCGCCGAGGTGTCCGAACAGATGGAGCCGCCCGTTGGGGACCGCCGCCGCCACGACAGCGGGCAGCGCGTCGACGAAGGCGGCGAGAGACGCGGCCGGCAACGTGACGTCGAGCTTGTGCGGCACGCCGAGGCGCGCGATGGCGAGCGCGAACTCCTCGCGGTAGCGCCACAGCGCGGCGCGCCCGGGCGCATCGGTCGCCGCCGCCGACGGGTACGGGGCCAAGGCTTTGGCGAAGGCGTCCGGTGGTTCACCGTGGCCGGCCCACTCGGCCAGCAGCGCCACGCCGGCCGGTTCGGCGAAGGGCCGCGGCAACCCGAGCTCGCGGCAGGCGAGGTCGAGCCCGTCGCCGAGGATCGCTTCGATGGCGTCGAGGCCGTCGACGGACGCTCGCAGCTCGGCCACCAACGCCATCGTCTCCCCCAGCGTCGGCACGCCCGCCAGCACCACGATCCGGTCGGGCTGGGCCGGCACGAGCCGCAGTCGGGCCGCCGTCACGATGGCGAGCGTGCCCTCGCTCCCGACGAGGAGGCCGCCGAGGTCGTACCCGGTGTTGTCCTTCACGAGGCCGCCGAGGTGGCGCACGACGGCGCTGGTGCCGAGCACCGCCTCGACGCCGAGCACCTGGGCTCGCATCGGGCCGTAGCGCAGCACCCGGATCCCGCCGGCGTTGGTGGCCACCATCCCCCCGATGGTGGCGGTGTCGCGGGCTCCCAGATCGACGCCGAACGCCCAGCCGGCGGCGGCCGCGTGCTCGTGAAGGCGCGCCAGCGTCACCCCCGCCCCCGCTGTGACCTGACCGGCGAGGGTGTCGACCGGCTCGAGGCGGTCGAGGCGACGAGTGGACAGCACCACCGCGCCCGTGGCGGCGCCGGTCGGGATGCCGCCGCCCACCAGCCCGGTGTTGCCCCCTTGCGGCACGAGGGCTACGCCGTGGGACGCGCACCACTCGACGACCGCCGCGACCTCCTCGGGGGAACCCGGCCGCACCACGGCCATCGCCGTGCCCCGGAACCGCCCGGTCCAGTCGAGCTCGTAGCCGGCCCGGACGTCGTGATCGTCGACGACGTGCTCGGCGCCGACGAGCGCCGTCAGCTCACGGGAGAGCGGTGAGGGCACGCCCCAGTATGGCGCTGGCCTGCTCGGCTTCTGCGTCCGTGAGGTTCAGCGGCGGGATGACGCGCAGCACGTTGTCGGCCGGTCCGCACGTCAGCACGAGCATGCCGTCGTCGAAGCAGCGGCGCTGGACGGCCGCGGCGGTGGCCGCCGAATCGAGCTCGACGCCGATCATCATCCCGACACCCCGGACCTCGAGCACGGACGAGCGGCCGGCGGCGTGGCCCCGCAGCGCGGCGAAGAGCCGCGAGCCCACGACGCGGCAACGGTCGTACAGACCCTCGTCCTCCAGCACGTCGAGCGTGGCGAGGGCGGCGGCGCAGCTGACGGGGTTCCCGCCGAACGTCGTGCCGTGCGTGCCCGCCGGCCACCGCTCCATCAGGCGG
>DASXAI010000223.1:0-1652 GCA_036406775.1 Acidimicrobiales bacterium | reverse complement strand
GCCATCAAGCCGGCCAAGCCGTTCGCCTTCGGCGTGCTCCGCGGGCCGGAGCGTTCGGTCCCGGTGTTCGGCCTGCCGGGCAATCCCGTGTCGTCGCTCGTCTCGTTCGAAGTGCTGGCTCGGCCGGCGCTGCGCAAGATGATGGGCCACTCGCAGCTCGATCGGCCCCAGGTCCGGGCCGTCGCCGACGAGGACCTCAACCGTCGCCCCGACGACAAGCTGCACCTCGTGCGGGTGCACGGGGCCTTTGCCGACGACGGCCGCTGGCACGTGCGCTCCACCGGCGCCCAGGGCAGCCACCAACTGGCCGCCACCGCCGGCGCCAACGGCCTGGCGCTCGTGCCCGACGGCACCGGCATCCCACTCGGCGCCGACGTCGACGTCCTGCTCCTCAGCTGACCCGAGCACGGCGGCGAGGCCGCCGATAACCTGCATCGGGTATGGCCGACCTCGTCGACCCGTTCGGGCGCACTGTCCGTGACCTGCGGATCTCGGTCACTGACCGGTGCAACTTCCGGTGCACGTACTGCATGCCGGAAGAAGGCATGAAGTGGCTGCCCCGGGAGGATCTGCTCACGTTCGAGGAAATCGAGCGCCTGGCCCGGGTCTTCGTCGAGCGCTTCGACGTCGACGGCATCCGGCTCACGGGCGGTGAGCCCACGGTGCGCGCCCACCTGCCCGTCCTCGTGCAGAAGCTGGCCCGTCTCCGGCTGCCCGACGGCCGCAAGCCCGACCTGTCGCTGACTACCAACGGCGCCACCTTCCGCCTCGTGGCCCACGAGCTGCGCGATGCCGGTCTCGACCGCGTGAACATCTCGCTCGACTCGCTGCGGCCCGAGCGGTTCTTCGCCATGACCCGGCGCGACGAATTCCACCGGGTGCTCGACGGCATCGCCGCCGCCCAGGAAGCGGGCTTCGCGCCGGTGAAGCTGAACGTGGTGCTCCAGCGGGGCGTCAACGACGACGAGATCGTCGACTTCGCCACCTTCGGGCGCGCCCACGACGTACACGTTCGCTTCATCGAGTTCATGCCGCTCGACGCCAGCGGTGGGTGGCGGCCCGACGCCGTGGTGGGCCAGGACGAGATCGTCGACGCCATCGCCGCCGTGTACCCGCTCGAGCCGGTGCTCGGCCGGGGTGCAGCGCCCGCCGACCGGTGGCGCTATGTCGACGGACGGGGCGATGTGGGCGTGATCCCATCGGTCACCAAGCCGTTCTGCGGTGACTGCGATCGGGTCCGGCTCACCGCCGAAGGCCAGTTCCGCACGTGCCTCTTCGAGACCCGGGAGTTCGACCTGCGGGCTGTCCTCCGCGGCGGACGCACCGACGACGACGTGGCGGCCGAGATCGAGCGGGCCGTCGGCACCAAGTGGGCCGGCCACGCCATCGGACGTGTGACGTTCCGGCGGCCGAACCGCTCCATGAGCCAGATCGGCGGCTGACCCCTCTGCGCTTGTGTCGCCCATTGGGGCGGAATCCGCACCAGCGGGCGCCACTGGCGATGCTGGGGGCGGTCGTGGCGGTCGTGGCGGCGCTGACGGCGGCGGCGTGCGGCGCGGCGCCGGCCCAGGTCGAGGCGCAAGCCGTCGGACCGGTGACGGCCGGAGCCCGGGCCGTGCGGATCACCGCGCCCACCGGTGGCACGCCCGGTC
>DASXAI010000222.1:0-1995 GCA_036406775.1 Acidimicrobiales bacterium | reverse complement strand
CGCCGGCCTGGTCGAGCAGTCCGCCCACCGCGTCGAGGTCGTCGGCCAGGATGCACGCCGTGAGCCGCAACCCGAGCCGGCGGGCGCAGGCCACCGCCTCGGCGCTCACCTCCGTGGCGAGCCACGGCGGATCGGCTCGGGGCACGTTGAACAACCGGGTCCCGCCGATGCCCTGGTGGGCCCAGTGGGTGAGGGCGTCGATCCGGTCGGCAGCGCTCATGTCGATCACCGAGAGACCGGTCAGCCGCGACGGTGCCGCCGCGACGGCGTCGGCCACATAGGAGTTGTCGAACGCGTACGTCCCGACGGGCTGGACGAGCACGGCCGCGTGCACGCCGTGGGCGTCCAGCGTGGCGACGAGCCCTTCGGCATCGACGGGATGCCGCTCGACCCAGTCGCTGCCCAACGGCGTCGCCGGGCGCTGCATCGGGTAGCGGTCACGATCGCTCGCGACGACGTGGGTGTGAGTGTCGACGATGGGGAACGGCATCCGCGATCCGCCGCCAGCTCAGATCTTGGCTTGGCGCGGATCCCAGCGCTGGCGCGCCCGCTCGCCGATCCGGTTGAAGCTGAACACAGTGAGGAACATGAACACGCCCGGCACGAGCGGGATGAACGGGTAGTCCTGGATGACGGTGATGGTGCCCTCGGCGATCATGTTCCCCCAGCTCGGCTGCGGTGGCTGGAGCCCGAGACCGAGGAACGCCAGCGAACCCTCGGCCACGATCAGCACCGCGATGATGATCAGCGCCAGCGACACGAGCGGCAGCAGGACGTTGGGCAGGATCTCTCGGGACAGGACGCGGCGGTCGCGGGCGCCCATGGCGCGGCTCGCCACCACGAACTCGCGTTGGGCGAACACGAGCGTGTTGGCGCGGGCGAGCCGGATCATGGTGGGGATGCCGATCAGGGCCAGCGCCACGCCCTCCTTCACGATGGCCTCCGGCACGCTGGTCGGCACGCCCAGCACCGACGCCAGGGCGATGAGGACGATGAGGGCGGGGAAGGCGAGGAAGCTGTCGTTGAAGACGCTCACGATCCGGTCGAGCCGGCCCCGGTAGTAGCCGGCGTACATCCCGATCGGCACGCCGATGAGCATGCTGAGCACGACGGCCAGGCCGGCGGTGAGCAGGCTGACGCGCGCCGCGTAGATGGAGCGGGCGAGGAGGTCGAGCGAGAAGTTGTTGGTGCCGAGGGGATGGGCCGAGAACAGGTCGGGCGGGGCGTTCCCGGGGATCGTGATCGTCTTGGTCGTGTCGACCGCTTCGCCGAGGGGCAGGAAGTCGGCGAAGATGGCGGCGAGGATCAGGGCGACGAGCCAGAACACGCTCACCCAGAAGGCCGTCTCCACCTGCGGGCCCCACCACGCCTTGGCCAGCCCGTCCACGCCCACGTAGGTGAGGGCGATGCCGGCCAGGACCACCGGGACCTTGATGATCCCGGTCACGTGGCCCATCGGGACGAGGCCGATGTAGATGACGGCAATGCCGGCGGCGAGGAGCAGCCCGCCCCGGACGAGTGCGGCGGCGCGGGACCCGGTCCGGACGGGCGCGGCGGCGACGACCTCGGTGGAGCGGACGACCTCGAGCTCAGACGCGACCACGACGGATCCTCGGATCGAGATAGGCGTAGCCGACGTCGACGGAGAGGTTCACGAGCACGTAGATGAGGGCGATCAGCAGGACGACCCCCTGCACCACCCGGTAGTCGTGCTTCTGGGCCGCCGTCACCACGACCGAGCCCAGACCGGGGAGCGTGAACACCTGCTCGACGATGATCGTGCCGCCGATGAGCCGGCCGACGCTGATGCCCGCCAGCGTGATGAGCGAGAACGACGACGGCCGAAGGGCTTCACGGAAGAGGATGTGACGCGTCGGCATGCCCTTGGCCCGCGCCGCCAGGATGTAGTCCTCCTGCAGCGTGCTCATCATGTCGCTGCGCAACAGCCGCGTGAAGACGGCCGCCTCGGCCAGGGCCAGCGTCAGGGCGGGCAAG